>NZ_CAXLMO010000032.1:0-3332 GCF_964187635.1 Candidatus Seribacter sulfatis
CAATTTTCAAAACGGTTCCGTCCGCCGACATGGAGCTGAGCTCGGCCACGCCCGCATGATCCACAAGCACGCCGGCTCCCTGATTGTTCACACACTCAAAAAACAACCCGCTGCGCGGGGCCTCTTCATCCTTCGGCAGCCTCAAGGTACCTTCGAGAACCGTTCCCCCTTTCACATCAAAGGAATTGCCTAGCATCGCAATCGGCTTGGTTATATCCACAGGTTTATCCACCTTGACGGGATGGTGCTTCATCTTCTCGTTGCCCTTCCACCATCCGAGGCGCAGCGTTCCCTCGTTGTCGATTCGCACGTCTTTAAGAGGGGCGAAAGAAACCTGATTGTCCCGGGCCCTGGTGAAGTGGCACACGAGCATTCCATCGGTTGGGTGAGCGAAAAAGCGGCAAAAATAAGTGTGCCCTGTCAATACGTTTGAATTCTTCTTCGCCACATGAAATGGGCCTTCGGGTTGTTCCGCAACGAGCGTCACCATGTAAGGTGCGTAATTGCCCATCAACATGTAGTATTTGTCCCCGATCTTCTCCACCGCACCGACCTCAGCATGTTTGCGTTTCACGCCCGAAACCTTCGGTGGTTCAAGTGCTTTCCAATGCAGTCCATCTTCCGATTCCCCGAAGCCAAATTTACGATCTTTAGAAAGAGGGTTGGCAGTCCAGTATCCGTAGAGTCCCCCGCCCGGTTTGGCGATGGTCCAGATGCAGTCCCAGCGACCGTTCTTCTTGTACCATCGTTCATCCTGTACAAACTGATATTCTTTTCCTTTCAACCTCGTCCAATTACGGAGGTCGGTAGATTCAGCAAAGTAGATGTTTTGACGCTCGCCGATTTCTTCCGAGAAATTCATGTAGAATTTACCGTCCTTCTCAAAGGTAGAGGACTTCCAGGTTGAACCGGTACCCATCCAGGTGGCTCCCTTGGACTTTTTCAAGATCGGGCCCTGCTCTGTCCAATGCACACCGTCAGGCGATATGGCCAAAGAAATATTGTTCCAGGGCTGACCTCTGCCCACCCTGACACCAGCATTGGCTAGGTAGTACAAGTAGTAGGTTCCCTCATGGTGGTAGAGCCACACATCCCACATATTGCCGGTTTCTTCGTCTTGGGCTTTATAGAACAACGACTGTGCGGGGGGCAGCACATCGCCAGCCCGCCCCTGCGCACAGCACAGCGAGATGAGTAGGCTAAAGATGAGGACTGTGGTGCAGGCTTTCATAGTCTAAGAAATCATAGATACTGAAGATATCTCATTTTTCACTTCCACTTGGTGAAGTAAAGTGAACCCCATTTTCCATTACCTTATCCTCAAAGATCGCTCTTTCTGGAGTATCAATCTCCAATACTCCAAATTCATTTTCATTTCCGAAACATGAAACAAACATGAATATGAGGGAGGAGAGAGCGAAGTATTTCATTTTTTAAACAATGTTAATAGGAGGGAAGATTTGAAGTAAGTTGGACAAATTAAAAACCCATGTCGATTTTTAACTTACGATGCCCCTTGTCGATGGTTACCACCCCACTGCCATGCTTGGATGAAATAAAGGGGCTATCAAAAAGCATATCCGGATTTAGGTTGATTGGTTTCCCATATATTTCTGGCAATGCTCCTGATTCGAGGTGCAAGGAAAGAAAATCTTTCGATCCTTCAGTGAGGATAAACCTTCCGTCTTCCAGTTTGCCTGCAAAGCCTTGTAGGTATTTGGCGAAGGCATCGATATTTGAGAAATCTTTGATCCGCCCAGCGATTAGAGCGACAGGTGCCTTGCCATCATTCATGCGTAGGATAACGTCATTGTCCCAACTACTGCCACATGATGCATTCGACTTTGTCCGCGAGAAGCCTTTGACGCCCAGCCAGGTATTGCCTTCTCGGATAATCTGCCAACCACTGCGCTCGACTATCCGACTTCTCATGCCTTTGCCACCCCAGATCACACGCATATCTCCGGTGGTCTTAGCCATGGCATGCCGCTGTACCAATAAAACATTCTTGTACTGTACCGCCTGCTGCTCGCCATAGGTCTTACCATTGGCGAGTCCTTCACACTGTGGAACCACGCGGGCGTTCACATCGGAGACAAAAACGATACCGTGGTATCTGTTCTGTGATGTTAGGGCTGGATAGCCTTCCGGTAAGTCCTTCCCATCCTTATACAAATGCGATGAAACCCGCGGTAGCGAGGGATCGATCATTAGAGATCCCATTACATAATTCGGCGTGGAGTAATCGTAGCCGATCATACGGGGATCCTCCGGATCCAATGCATACCATGGTGCATGCATTACTGGAATATCCTTGGCCAACATTTGCTTCTGCTTGGCAACCCTGCGAACCACATAAGTATACTCTCCCCTCCCCTCCACATCCAGGGCGATGTCCATAATGACATCGGGCAGACGGTATCCAGTCGTAGCCATGACAAAAGTCATACCCTGTATGGGATGGTTGGGCACCTGCCAGGACGACCACCACTCACCTGTGTTCAGCAGTGCATGGCTCATATACCTCCAACGGTCTCTTGATCCCCATTGAGTAAGCCTTCTTTCATTGTGCGATTCATCCTGATAAATTCTTGTTCGTCCCCCTCCCCGAACACCGTTTACCTGCCCTACTGCCCAGTCCGCCCAGATCAGATGAAGTAATTTGTCCATCCGTTCCCTCAGAACTTCATCTTCGGAAAGATCCCGCATGTTCATCATTTCAGGAAGGGTATAGCTCGGGCCATAGGCAGAAAACACTTCGACCAAAAGGCCATACTTTGCACGGGATACGCAGTATTCTTTATAGTATGAATTCCATGCTTCATAGTGAGTTTTAATGTCCCGCCCGTCGGGTAATATACGGCCTTTGTACTTCGGGCTATTTTTTAGCGCCTGCAAGGCGAGGAGTGCATTGCTGTAATGCATCATCTCATGATTCTCGGAACCATGGATGCTCCAGATATGTTTGAGACCAGCCCTTTCAAAACGGCTCATCTTACTTACATAGAGCCAGAACATTTCCTCGATCATTTCCTGTGCCTTGCCATTAAGGCGACCTGGGTAAAAAGTGCTCTTATCATGAAATAATTGATAGATCCGGTTCCATGTACGCATCTGCCATTTGACATGCTCGGAAGAGGCGATTTCAATGGTCATTCCATACTCCCCCTTCTCATGAGCGATAATCTCCTGCTGTGCTTGGTGCAAAAGAAGGTTCGCTTCCGGCAGCTCCCGATTCAGCCAGAGACGGGCGAAAGCACCGTGTAAGGGAATGATATTCTTTTTCCTCATGACATTCTCAAAGAATTTCTCCGCATTCTCGCTATGGGCTT
>NZ_CAXLMO010000033.1:0-26330 GCF_964187635.1 Candidatus Seribacter sulfatis
GAAGAAGGTATGGTGGTAGGTATCAAAGCCGACATCTTCCAAATCATTATGCTTACCTCCAGCCCGGATGCATTTTTGTGTGTCAGTGGCTCTTTTAAAAGGTGCCTTTTGATCTCCGAGGAAATAGGGGACGAATTGATTCATCCCTGCATTGGTAAATAAAAGGTTTGGAGATTCTGGTAGCAGGGAAGCTGAGTTTACGACCTGATGCTCTTTGGATGCAAAAAAATCGAGAAAGGATTGACGGATTTCGTGGGCTTTCATGGGGCCGGTATGGGTGGTTTATTGGAGTCGGTTGAGGATGCTTTTTCCCATTTCCTCACTGCCTACCGATTTCCCGCCTTGGGCGATATCCCCCGTACGAAGTCCAGAACGGATGGTTTCCTTGACTGCATTTTCGATTGCCGTGGCCGCTTCTTCCAATCCAAAACTGTAGCGGAGCATGAGGGCGGCACTTAGTATTTGAGCGCAGGGATTCGCGACTCCTTGTCCGGCAATGTCGGGTGCAGTACCACCTGCAGGTTCGTACAAACCGAAGGGCAGTCCTTGGCTGTTTTTCTGGGTGCCAAGGGAGGCGGAGGCAAGCATGCCTAAAGAACCGCAAATCACCGCGAGTTCGTCGGAGAGAATATCTCCAAACATATTTTCGGTAAGAAGGACGTCGAATTGATTAGGGTCGCGGACGAGTTGCATCGCCGCATTATCCACATACATATGAGTAAGTTCAATGTCGGGGTTGTGTTTTTGTACGCAATTTACCACCACTTCACGCCACAGGACGGAGGTTTCAAGCACATTGGCTTTATCGACAGAACAAATTCTACCGTCACGCAGAGAGGCGGCTTTTATGGCTAGTTCAGTGATTCGTTCAATTTCACTGGTGCGGTATACCATGGTATCAATTGCCAATTTTTCACCATTGTCCAAGGTCTTCGTTTCCTTGGGCTGTCCGAAGTAGATCCCTCCTGTCAGTTCCCTTACGCACAAGGTGTCTATCCCGTTGGCCACTGTATCGGCCCGAAGGGGGGAAAGATCGGATAGTTCCGGATAAAGATTGCCCGGTCTTAGATTGGCAAAAAGTTCAAAAGCTTTTCGAATGGGAAGGAGGGCTGCACGCTCGGGCTGTTCTTTGGGGGGGAGGTTTTCCCATTTGGGGCCGCCCACAGAACCAAAAAGAATGGCATCCACTTCCTTACATGCATTAAGAGTCGAATCAGGAAGTGCCTTCCCGTGGTTATCGATTCCGATTCCCCCCACATCGTGATTGCTTGTTTCAATCGAGAAATCGTGAAGATTTCCAAGCTTTTGGAGCACTGTAAGAGCGATCTCCATGACTTCCGGGCCGATCCCGTCGCCGGGTAGAGTTGTGAATCGTAATGTTTTCATCAAAACGAGCATAGATAATGTTTCATGGCAAACCTGCAACGCTGAAAACTAGACGCCTATTAATAAGACATGAAATCATTGACAAAATCGTCCCCTTGGGTATGGTAAGAATTTCATTTCAGTCTCAACCTCGAAAGAGCGAGCCCTGCTCGCTTTTTTTGTTTTAAAATAACCCACCTAAAATAATCAATCATGAGTAGCGAAATCCTCGCAGTTCTTGAATACATGGAAAAAGAAAAGGGCATCAGTCGTGAAGACATGATCGCCACGATTGAGAGTGCCATTAAGACGGCCGCCGAGAGAGGAGTCAATTCTTCTGGAGATGTGCGAGTTGATATTAGTGCCAAAACGGGGGCGATGAAGGCATGGTCCCGTTTGGAAGTGGTGGAATCAGTCTCAGATACTTTCTGTGAAATTCATCTTGATAAAGCACGTCTGTATGCGGAAAGTCCTCAGGTTGGTGACTTCGTGGAGCGCGAATTGGACCCCTCTTATTTGGGCCGAATTGCTGCCAAAACTGCCGAGCAAGCAATTAAACAAAGACTGCGGCAATTTGAAAAAGAACATATTTACGATGAATTTAGAGATCAAGTTGGTAACCTGGTAACGGGTATTGTCCGTCGTAAGGATCGCGGTGACTTAGTTGTTGAGGTAGGGAAAGCAGAAGCATTGCTACCATGGCGCGAAAGAGTGCCAGGTGAGGATTGGGTTCCAGGAGAGCGTATTCGTTGCTTGCTGAATAAGCTCGAGCAGCATGGCCGTGGCCCGGAATTGATTTTGAGCCGATCCAGTCTTAATTTTGTTCGAAAGCTTTTCGACATGGAAGTAGCAGAGATCGCAGACGGAACCGTTACTTTGGCAGCAATGGCAAGGGAGCCCGGTTACCGGACTAAAGTTTGTGTGCGTAGTACTGACCCCAAGGTGGATCCAGTGGGTGCTTGTGTGGGAGCACGCGGTGCACGAGTGAAAAGCATTGTTCGAGAAATGAACGGTGAAAAAGTGGATATTGTTCGATGGTTTGAAGACCCGATTGAACAATTAGCGGAGGCTCTCAAACCTGCTATTCCTCAGAATGTTACTTTAGATCGAGAAAAAAGAAGAATGTATTTTGAGGTGGTTGAAGACGATCTTTCTGTGGCAATTGGCCGAAAAGGAATCAATGCCCGTCTCACATCCAGACTATTGGGCTGGAAGCTCGATATTGGGAAAGTGGTGGTCAAGCAAGTTGGGTTTGATGAAAGAAAGAGCAAAGCAGCAGATGCGCTAACCTCTGTCGGAATCGAATTTGAAGTGGCGGACCGTTTGGTTGCATTTGGTTTAGTCAGTCCGGAAGCATTTGAAGGAGTAACTGCAGAGGACTTAGTCGGACTTGGTTTCGAGCAAGAGACAGCTGATACTATCCTCGATAAAGTTTCCTCCGAGGAAGAAGTTGATTCTCCTAGCCCTGAATCAAATTCTGAAGAACAGGAATCTTAAAACTTACCTATCTTTTAAATATTTATGAGTGTACGTGTTCACGCAATTGCGAAGGAAGTCAATAAATCAAGTAAGGAGCTTATTGAAATTCTTACCGCTCGTGGGTATGACATTAAAAGCGCATCAGCCTCTATCGATAATATTACCGCTCAGTCCATCATCGATGAATTTGCAGTTGAAAAACCAATTGAGGCTCAAGAAGAGTCAAAACCAGAGGCAGCAGAGAGCGTAGTTGAAAAAAACACCAAGGAACCTTCGAAAAAAGCACCTATTGTAAGAAGTAAAGCGGATCTCGATGCCGAAAAGAAGGAAAAGGAGGATGCCGAGCAAAAAGAAAAGGCTAAACTTCTTAAATCGGAACCCGTTCAACCTGTTCCGGTAGTAAGCAATGCACCTTCTCTTCCTCCTCCTCCTGTGACTCGGGCTAACGCGCCGCCTCCACCCCCTTCCACAGCTGGTAAGTCAGGTGTTCCGTCTCCCCCGTCTCCGATTTCTTCGGATACTCCGGTTGAGTCGAAAGAGGTCAGCAATGATTCGGCCACCTCTGATGATGATGTGGTTGTTGAAGGGAATTTAATTTTAATCAAGCCTCCAATCGTGGTGCGTGATTTTGCTACTTTCATTGGCTTGAAGCCTTTCCAATTAATTTCCGAATTAATGGAAATGGGAATTTTTGCCTCAATGAATCAAACGATTGAGGAAGATGTAGCTCGAAAAATAGCCAAAATCAAAGGTTTTGAACTCGAGATTCGACATCGTGGTGAAAAAGTGGAAGCTGCTGCACCCAAGAAAAAAGTGGTGGTGGATGAGAATGATGAAAAGTTTCTCAAACCACGTTCACCAGTAGTTTGTATCTTGGGGCATGTTGATCATGGTAAAACAACTTTGCTGGATACAATCAGGAAAGCAAATGTAGTGGAGGGAGAAGCGGGCGGAATTACTCAACACGTTGGAGCTTATCAAATTGAGCATAAAGACCAAAAAATTACATTTCTTGATACTCCTGGACATGCTGCTTTTTCGAAGATTCGAGAAAGAGGTGCAAATTTAACTGATGTATCCGTTTTAGTTGTGGCCGCCGATGATGGCTTTATGCCCCAAACGGACGAAGCTTTAAAATTTGCCCAGCGGGCACAGGGTACCCTTGTTGTTGCGATTAATAAAATGGACGCCAAGGGTGCAGATCAGGAAAAAGTAAAAACCCAAATGCAGGAGAGATCAATTCCCTCTGAAGATTGGGGTGGCGAGGTGGTAACTGTTCCTATTTCCGCTTTAAAGGGTGACGGAGTGGATGATCTGCTTGATATGATTTTATTACAGGCCGAATTGATGGAATTGAAGGCCAATCCTGAAGCTGAAACTGGAGGAGTTATTGTGGAGGCACGCCAAGAAGTCGGTCGTGGTCCTACCGCCACTGTTATTGTGCAAAAGGGTACTCTCAAAATTGGAGACGCGATTCATTGTGGTTCTGTTTATTGTAAAGTAAAGGCGATGATTGATGACCAAGGTCAACAGGTCAAGCAAGCACCCCCTTCTACTCCGGTCAATATTTTGGGATGGTCAGGTGTACCTGACTCGGGGGGAATATTTGCCCGTTCCAAGAATGAACGCGAGGCCCGAAGAGAAGCCGAAGAGTCTGAGCAATTGTCCAAGCAAGTGGTGGTGGTTCCCGAAGAAGAAGAAGAGGGTGGTGAACCTGCGGTAACTGGTGTGGATGCTTTATTTGCGGCCATTTCCCGAAGTAAATCTGCCGCTTACCGTGTAATCCTGAAGGCAGATGTTGGAGGTTCTCTTGAGGCATTACGTGAGACTTTGGAACTAATCACCAGTGATAAGGTATTACTCGAAATTCTTCAGTCTGATGTGGGGCAGATTACTAAAAACGACATCAAGATGGCTAATACTTCCGGTGCTGATGTAATTGGTTTTAATGTTAAAATGGAAAACGGAGTCATGGGAGATGCGAAACACCAAGACGTTAAAGTTTTCCAAAACAGCATTATTTACGAAATAATTGACTTGGTTAAAGACAACATGGCAGAATTGCTCGAGCCAGAACTAGTTGAAAAGAAAACTGGTCGTGCTGAAATTCGCCAAGTATTCAAGGTTAGTAAAGGACGGACTGTTGCAGGTTCAATGGTAATGGAGGGTTCAATTATTCGTAATAAAGGCGCTCGTCTTGTTCGTAAGGGCAAGGTTTTGGCGGAAGGGAAAATTGAGACACTTAAACGATTTAAGGACGATGCTACGGAAGTAAAAGCTGGATTTGAATGTGGTATTCGCTTGGATTCTTTTGATGAATATGAAGAAGGCGATATGATCGAGACTTTTGAAGTCGAAAAGATCCGTCCTTCTTTATAATCCAAAATTTTTGATATGAGCCTGCGCCTAGCTCGGGTTAATGAGTTAATCAAGAGAGAAATTGGTAATTTCTTGAGAAGACGTTACCGTTCAGAAACTGTTTGTTGGACCATTACGGGTGTGGATGTATCTGCAGACCTACGAAATGGTACGGTAGGGTATTCTGTTATTGGTGATGAATTAAAAGCACGAGAAGCCCAGTTGTTTTTTCGTAAGCATACCGGGGAAATTCGTAAAGAAGTGAGTAAGCATGTCATTCTTAAATATTCTCCCAAATTAACTTTTACTCAGGATTTTGGAATTGAACGTGGAAATCGAGTGATGGAGATTCTTGATGATTTAGAGGCGGATGACTCCAACCCTTCACCCGAAGAGGTGTGACGTGAGTGGCGCACGTTGTGTCACAACTAAGTGCCGCACTGTCTCACTTGATTCTTGTTTTTTATTCGAAAAGTAAACCTTAATTGCGTAAGGTGCTTATCAATAGTTACTTAACGAGTTCGATGAATTAGGCGCGAATGTTGCAAAGTAGTAGCCGTGAGTAAAATAATAGGAATTGATCTAGGAACAAGTAATTCATGCATGGCAGTAATGGAAGCCGGCGACGCCAAAGTTATACCAAACGCTGAAGGTGTCCGAACTACTCCATCTATCGTTGCATTTAGTAAGAACGGGGAACGCTTGGTTGGACAGGCTGCGAAAAGGCAGGCTGTTACCAATCCAGAAAACACCATTTTTTCTTCTAAAAGACTCATTGGTCGTAAATTTTCTGAAATTAAGGATGATATTTCCACTCTGCCTTACAAGGTAATTGAAGGAAAGAATGGTGCTGCAGTTATTGAATGTGAGATTGATGGCAAGGCTGAGACTTTCATGCCTGAACAGATTTCATCGATGATACTTGGAAAGCTAAAGGCAGATGCGGAAGCATACTTGGGTGAACCGGTAACGCAGGCGGTTATTACTGTTCCTGCATACTTTAATGATGATCAGAGGCGTGCGACAAAAGATGCCGGTTCAATCGCGGGATTGGAAGTCATGCGTATCATCAACGAACCGACTGCAGCCTCCCTTGCATATGGTCTGGATAAAAAAGGGGAAGAGACAATTGCGGTTTATGATTTAGGTGGAGGTACTTTCGATATATCTGTACTCGAGATTGCGGAAGGGGTATTTGAAGTCAAATCCACGAATGGGGATACTCAGCTTGGAGGCGACAATTGGGATCAAGAGATCATAAATTGGCTGATCAATGAATTTAAAACAGAGCAGGGTATTGATTTATCTGGCGATCCAATGGCGATGCAGCGTTTGAAGGAAGAGGCAGAGAAAGCGAAAATGTCGCTATCTTCTTCTCAATCCACAGACATTAATCTTCCATTTATTACCGCTGATGCCTCAGGACCGAAGCATTTAAATGTTACATTGTCTCGGGCTAAATTGGAGCAAATTTGTGATGATTTATATGCCAGAACTAAAGGGCCATTTGAGTCCTGTTTAAAAGACTCCGGTCTCAGTATTGGTGATGTTAACAACTTAGTTCTTGTCGGCGGAATGACAAGAAGTCCCAAAATAGTCGAACTCGCCAAGGAATTGGGTGGAAAAGATCCCAACCAAGGAGTCAACCCGGATGAGGTGGTTGCAATTGGTGCTGCTGTTCAGGGGGCAGTTCTTCAAGGAGATGTGAATGATGTTCTTTTGCTCGATGTGACACCTCTTACGCTTGGAATCGAAACTGCAGGAGGAGTTTGCACTCCAATGATTGATCGTAACACAACAATTCCTACGAAGAAGGCTCAAACTTTTTCTACTGCTGCTGACAGTCAACCCGCAGTCGACATTGTGGTCTTGCAGGGTGAGCGATCAATGTCACAGGACAATAAAACATTGGGGACATTTAAGCTCGACGGTATCGCACCTGCTCCGCGAGGAACGCCACAAATAGAAGTGACTTTTGATATCGATGCAAATGGTATTTTGAATGTGAATGCGAAAGACCAGGGAACGGGGAAAGATCAAAAGATAACGATTTCAGGGTCTTCCAGTATGGATGAAGAAGAGGTAGATCGCCTTCGCAAGGAAGCGGAAAAATTTGCCGATATCGATAAAGAGAAGAAGGATCAGGTACAGGTCAGGAACGATCTTGATTCCATGGTTTATCAATGTGAAAAGCAACTGAGCGATCTTGGTGATAAAGCCCCCGATGATTTGAAGGCAAAGATTGATGCCCTGCTTGCTGACACCAAGAAAACATTAGAAAATTCTGGTTCTAGTCTGGATGAATTAAAGTCCGCAAAAGACTCGCTTCAAAAAGGTTTTGAAGAATTAGGTCAAGAGGTCATGAAGAGTGGAGGAATGCCTGAGGGTGCTCCTGGAGCTGGACCCGCAGCGGGTGCAGAAGCGCCTCAAGATTCTGAAAAGAAGAAGGATGACGATATTGTGGACGCCGACTTTGAAGTGGTGGACGACGAAAAAGAAAAAAGTTAATTTTATTGGATTTCTACCTAAGAATTTTCTTACTTAGTATCCATAACCCTAAAATCTAGTATAACCTAACCAAAAACAAAAGGAATATGAGCAAACCAAAAATAACTCCGCTAGGAGATCGCGTCTTGGTCAAGCACGTCGAAGAAGACGAGCAAATTAAAGGCGGGATAATCATCCCAGATTCTGCGAAAGAAAAATCACAAGAAGCTGAAGTAGTAGGCCTTGGAACTGGCAAGAAAGACGACGATGGAAAAAATATCGGCTTTCAGGTCAAAAAAGGCGACAAAGTGTTAATCAGCAAATACGGTGGAACCGAGGTAAAGCTTGACGATGTTGAGTATCAACTCGTTCGTGAAGACGACATCCTTGGAATCATCGGATAGGCTTCTTAGCTAACAATCAAAACAAAACTCAGAAAATAAAATTATGGCTAAGCAAATATTATTCGACGAAGCAGCACGTAAAAGAGCCCTTAGAGGGGTCAATACACTTGCTGATGCGGTAAGCGTAACATTGGGACCGAAGGGTCGTAATGTTTTAATCGACAAAAAGTTCGGTTCTCCAACAGTGACCAAGGATGGTGTTACCGTTGCTAAAGAAATTGAATTAAGTGATCCCTATGAAAACATGGGTGCACAAATGGTGCGTGAAGTTGCTTCCAAGACATCTGATCTTGCAGGTGACGGAACAACGACAGCAACTGTTTTAGCAGCTGCAGTTTATCAGGAAGGACTGAAGAATGTAGCAGCAGGTGCAAATCCCGTTTATTTAAAACGTGGAATTGACAAAGCAGTCGAAGCAGGTGTTGCTAAATTATTACGTGACAGTAAGAAAGTTTCCGCCAGTGAAGAAGTTCGCCAAGTCGCAACTGTATCTGCAAATTGGGATGCCGAAATTGGTGAAATCATCTCCGAAGCGATGGATAAAGTTGGTAAAGACGGAACGATTACTGTTGAAGAAGCAAAAAGCATCGAAACCACTCTTGATGTTGTCGAAGGTATGCAATTCGATAAGGGATATTTAAGCCCTTACTTCTGCACTAACAACGACACAATGGAATCAATCTTAGAAGATTGCTACATTTTGATCAACGAGAAGAAAATCACTGCTCTTAATGACTTACTTCCAGTTCTTCAATTAGTTTCCAAGCAAGGAAAGCCACTTCTTATCATCGCTGAAGATGTTGAAGGAGAAGCTCTTGCTGCTTTGGTAGTTAATAAATTACGTGGAACTTTGAACGCTTGTGCTGTGAAAGCGCCTGGGTTTGGAGATCGTCGTAAAGAAATGCTTCGTGACATCGCTATTCTTACTGGTGGTCGTTGCATTACTGAAGATTTGGGTATCAAACTCGAAAACATCGAGCTTGCTGATCTTGGAAAAGCAAAGCGTATTACTGTAGACAAAGAAAACACAGTTATCGTAGAGGGATCCGGAAAAGCTACTGAAATTCAAGGACGTGTTAAACAAATTCGTCGTCAAATTCAAGAGACTACTTCTGATTACGATCGCGAAAAACTCCAAGAGCGTTTAGCAAAACTCGCTGGTGGTGTTGCGGTTATTAGTGTGGGTGCAGTATCCGAGCCTGAAATGAAAGAAAAGAAGGCTCGTGTTGAAGATGCATTACATGCAACCCGTGCAGCGGTTGAAGAAGGAATTCTTCCCGGTGGTGGTGTAGCCCTTCTTCGTGCAGCGAGTGCAATTGAAAAAGCTGCGACTCTGCTCGAAGGTGATGAAGCAATCGGAGCCTCAATCGTTCGCCGTGCAATTGAAGCACCTCTCCGCAAGCTTTGTGATAATGCTGGTGTAGAAGGTTCTTTAGTAGTCCAACAAGTTCTTAAGTCCAAAGGGGCAATGGGATATAATGTTGCGACTGACAAGCATGAAGACTTGATCAAAGCCGGTGTTGTTGACCCGACAAAAGTGACTCGTACTGCCCTGCAAAATGCAGGTTCTGTAGCTGGTCTTTTGTTGACCACTGATTGCATGATTACTGACATTCCTGAGGAGGAGAAAGCCGCTCCTGGAGGACATGATCACGATCATGGTATGATGTAAGAATTTGATTCTTATTTCAAATTTTAAGAGGCACCCTGCATAGGGTGCCTCTTTTTTTATTTAGTAATTAATGATTTATTACTATAGTAAGATTTTAAGTTCGATTCCTCTTTTGCATCACCACATGATTTTGTAATGGAAAAACTTATCTTTTTGATTTTGTTCATCGCCCTTACCAGTCATGGTGAATCTTGGCCACAATTTCGTGGACCTACCGGACAGGGGCATATTGAAGCTGCAGACCTACCATTAAATTGGAGTGGTAATAAGGGTGTTACCTGGGAGCAGAAAATAGCAGGGAAAGCCTGGTCATCTCCGATTTGCGTAAACGATCAGATTTTTCTGACGAATGCAGTTCTTAATCAAGGGAATTTAATCTTAGAGCTTATTTCAGTCGATTTTATTACCGGCGAAATTAATTGGAAAAAGAAATTATTTAACTATTCCAAACAACCTCGAATTCACAAAAAGAATAGCTATGCCAGTCCCACACCTTTTTATGAAAATGGTTTTGTTTTTGTGCATTTTGGAAATTTGGGGACTGCTTGTGTCTCCTTTAATGGGGAATTGATCTGGAATAAGAAACTTAATTACTTACCCGTTCATGGATCTGGTGCATCGCCCGTTATTGCTGAAGATCTTCTACTTCTGAGCACGGATGGATCAGTAGATCCATGTTTAGTAGCCTTGAATAAAAAAACAGGGGATATCAAGTGGAAAGCAATCAGGGATAGCAAGGCCAAGAAAAACTTCTCTTTTTGTACTCCTCTTGTGATTAAAGTGAGAGGTGAAACTCAAATTATCAGTCCTGCAAGTGATTATGTATTTGCCTATGACTTAAATGGAAATCAACTTTGGAAATTTAATTATCCAAATGGATACTCGGTTGTTCCGAGGCCTGTCTTTAATCAAGGAATAATTTATGTAAGCAGTGGGTATGATAGCCCTGTGCTTTATGCGATAAGGTGTGGGGGGAGGGGAGACATTACCCAAAAGAATTTAGTTTGGAAAACGAGAAAAGCGGCGCCACGTAATTCTTCAGTGGTGGTAGTCGAGGGTTTATTATTTATGGCTGCAGATAATGGAGTGGTTTCTTGCTTAGACGCCCAGACGGGCGAACTTTATTGGATCGAACGAGTAGCGGGGAGTTGTTCACCCTCTTTAATTCATGCTAATGGCCAAATTTTTCTATGCGATGAAACGGGGAAGACTTTTATTTTTGAAGCCAAAAAAAGATACCGCTTATTGGCACAAAATGATTTGGGGGAAAGAATGCTCGCATCTCCCATAATTTATAAGAATTCTCTTTTGTTGAGAACTGAGAATACGTTATGGAGAATTGATTCCTAATGCATTTCGCTATTAGTAATCAAATTTGAAGACTTTTCCTCGGCAGAAAACCGATCTGATTGTTCGTCTGCATGATAAGAAGAGCGAACTAGTGGTCCCGATTCAACCACTCGGATGCCAAGGTCCAAGGCTTCGGTCTTCCATTGTGCAAATTCTTCAGGAGTTGCCCAGCGATCGATCGGTGTATACTCGGCGCTAGGTTGTAAGTATTGCCCAAGGGTAAGAACATCGAGTTTAATATCAGCCAAGTCTTTCAACGCTTGGCGAATTTCCTCTTCCCTTTCTCCTAGACCAAGCATGATTCCCGATTTAATTGGAAATCCCGCTTTTTTTGCATAGGTAAGTACATCCAAACTTCTTTGATATGATGCTGTTTTCCGAATGGGGCGCTGTAACCTCTCTACAGTTTCTAAATTATGATTAAAAATGTTGGGTCGGGCAGAGAGCACGATATCTAAATTCTTAAAGTCTCCTTTAAAATCGGGAACCAGTACTTCGATCGCAGTATTTGGATTTTTATGGCGTACTGCACGAATGGTCGCTGCCCAAACTTTGGCACCCCCATCGGGTAAGTCATCTCGGGCGACAGAAGTAAGTACGCAATGCTTTAGCCCCATTTTAGCTACTGCTTCAGCCACGCGGGGAGGTTCCGCTAAATCTAATTCTGTTGGTTTACCAGTCTGCACAGCACAAAAGGTACAGGCACGAGTGCAGACATTCCCTAAGATCATTAATGTGGCGGTGCCTCTAGACCAACATTCCCCCATATTGGGGCACTGTGCACTTTGGCAAACAGTATGTAATTGATTATCATCAACAATGTCTCGGACCTTTCCATACTCAGGACCGGATGGAAGTTTTGCCCGTAGCCAGCTTGGTTTTCTTTCTTTCACTGTAATCGAGATAGTTTATTTACCTGAATTTTCAATTTCATCCGGAGAAATCTTTTCAGGTCCTTGATTACCCGCAGTTCTGTAGTAATCTCCACTCGAAGAATCCTTTTCGTACTGAGTAAATCCGTTTTTTTTGAGATTTTCAGAAGAGATCGATTTTTTTTCGCTTTGAGTAGAATGATGAAGGGATAGAGAAGCGGCAGTTAATGTCCGTTTAACAGGTTCTTTGGTAAGTGGATGATTGGTTAAGGGTGCCTCATTAATTTTCTGCTCCACCTCAAAAAACTCCTCTATTTCTTGGTCGTTTATTACTTGGTATTGATACAGGGGGAGCATCACAATTAAGCCGACTTCTTTTTACGAGGGGGAAATTCGAATCCAATACCCCCATTATCTTTGAGAATAAGATTTGCGTCAAATGGTCTCTTTGTTCTGCGAGATACAAAACCCTTGATTAACCCAGTCTTTTTGTCATTTACGAGTTTTAAAAATTCTTCAAGCGGAATCTCTTTATCCAGAAGCTTACGGGTTATTCGAAAGGAGCAGGAACCCTCTTCTGAAACTTTTTTATGACCTGTACATATGTAAGCGGTTTCAGTTTGTTTCACTTCTTTCTGGCAGACGGGGCATTGAGCGACTACAGGAGCATCCTTTATACTTTCCCTTTCTTCTGCCTCTTGTTCCTCATTATTTTGAAAGACAAAATTTACTTTATATTCCTCGTCGAGTTGGAGGATTGCAGAAAAAGGCTGTCCTTTTTTGGACATGAAATTATCAAGTGGTCCAATTTTCTTGTCGCGCAGAAGGATATCGACTTCATCAATGGGAAGTCGGCGTCCTGCGATACTTTTGGGAATACGAAAATCTCCTTCAATATTCTGATAAAACCCAAGACCTTCAAAAAGTGGCTCATCGGTAACAGGTGAGCGAAGCGTGGTTTCCTTTAAATTCTCGGCTGTTTCTGTGAACCCAGTAGTCTTGGTTACAAATTCTTCGGTCAAGCTGCCAATTTCCTTCATGAATTGATCGCGAGTCATGGTGCCTTCTTCAATCAATCGTAGCTTATGTTCCCACTCTCCAGTCATAGTAGGACTAGTTAGAATATCAGTACCAGCAGCATCAAGGAAATGAAACAAATCTTCTCCTTTTAGATTGGGGTGCATTTGTGTGCCTTCACGGCGCATATATTTCTCTTTGATTAAATGATCAATAGTGGATGCCCGAGTTGCGGGTGTTCCCAATCCTTTTTCCTTGAGGGCTTCGGCTAGGTCTTCATCGTCGATTAACTTTCCCGCACCTTCCATCGCAGAGAGTAGAGTGGCTTCTGTGTATCGGGCGGGTGGTTTGGTTTGTTCGTTTTCCAAGTCCGATTTTACAAGATTCGCCTGATTATTATCTTCCGGGGTTAAAGCAGGAAGCGTATCTTCAGGTTGGTTGTCTTTTCCGTAAATAGCGAGCCAGGAGGGGTCCACTAATACTCGACCCTCGGTTTTAAAGTTATATTCCTTGATAGAACTTGTGCGCGTGGTGACATCCCATTGGGCTGGAGGATAAAAAACAGAAATGAATCGCTTGGTAATAAGGTTGTAAATCTTCCTTTCATTTGCATCCAAATTACTAGGAGAACCAGTGGTAGGAATAATTGCAAAGTGGTCACTTATTTGTTTATTATTAAAAATCTTTTTATTCTTTTCATCGACCCAGTCGGATTGAAGTGCTTTTTGTGCATGGGGACCAAACTCTCCCTGAATAGAACCAAGTAAATCTCTGCACATGGGTCCGTAATCTTCGGGCAGTGCTTTTGAGTCAGTTCTTGGGTAAGTAATTAATTTGTGCCTCTCATAGAGAGACTGGGCTATTTGCAGGGTCCTACTTGCGGGGTAGGAATGCAAGCGGTTCGCCTCTCTTTGCAGTGTGGTAAGATCATAGAGCCTGCCGGGGCTTTGTGGGGAGCGTTTCTTTGTTTCAGAAACATCTGCCATCGTGGCTTCCTGTATCGCGGCGAAAATTGCATCGGCTTCCTCCTTGTCCCATAAACGATCCACCCGATCGTGTTTATCATTTTCTGCTTTTTTAAAACCTTTTCTTTGGAACACACCCTTGTAGGTGCCTTCAGATAATTCAAAAGTGGATGTAATTCTAAAAAAGTCTCGCGGTACAAAAGAATTAATTTCTTTTTCTCTTTTAATGACGAGAGAAAGGGTAGGGGTTTGAACTCGACCTACAGTAGAGACTTGTCGGCTCATACTTCTGGACCTTTTGAGTGTCACTGCACGAGTTCCGTTTATTCCTATTAACCAATCAGATTCAGAACGGCACCGTGCTGCGTCTTGAAGAGGTTGTAGTTCCTCGCCTTCTCGCATGCTGGCAAATGCGTCCTTAATCGCCTGGTCGGTCATTGATAGCATCCAGAGTCGCTTGATTGGCTTCTTGGCTTTTGCCAATTCGTAAATGTAGGTGAAAATCAGTTCACCCTCTCTTCCGGCATCACATGCATTGATCACTTCACCAACATCTTTTCTTTTGAGCTGTTTTTTGAGCTGTTGAAACTTCTTTTTGGTATTTGCGATTGGTTTAAGTTGAAATTCGGGGGGAATGATAGGCAGGTTTGTCAATTTCCATGCTTTCAATTTCTTATCAAAGTCATCGGGCATAAAGAGCTCGACTAGGTGTCCTACAGCACAATCAATAACCCATTCATCATTTTCGTAGTAATCCTCCTTCTTGGGGACACGACCGAGGACACGGGCCAAATCTTTTGCAACGCTGGGCTTCTCGGCAATGACTAATTTTTTCACTTAATAAAAGTTGGAGTGTATCGACTAGGATGAAATGAATTCGGTTAAAACTTCGTCCATATTGGTAAGCAAGTGGTTCATGGAGTCCACTGTCTCATCGCCCATGTTAGAAATACGAAATGTTTTACCTTTGATTTTACCATAGCCCCCATCAATCGAAATTTTCTTTTGGTCACGCAATGTTGTAACAAATCCAGCCATATCAATTTCAAGGTTGTTTCGAACACAGGTAAGAGATTTGGAAGCAAACTCAGGTTTGGGTAGTAATTCAAATCCTTTTTTTGCAACCCACTGGTGAACCATTTGGTTTAATTCTGCGTGTCTTTTTTGTCGATTTTCAACACCCTCTGTAAAAATTTTATCGAGGGTATAACGGAGTGCATGGATCAGCGGAATTACTGGCGTGCTTGGAGTCATGCCTTTTGCGTGATTGGAGCGAAATTCAAGGAAATCGAAATAATACCCTCGTCCCTCAGTTTTCTGAGCTCGTTCGAAAGCTCTTTCAGAAACGGAAAAAAGAGCAAGGCCGGGCGGCATGGCTAAGGCTTTTTGCGAACCGGTAAGAATCACATCGATCCCCCAATCGTCTTTGGGGATCGGTACGACAGAAAATGAACTAACCGTATCAATGACTGAGATGACTTCAGGGAACTCTCGGAGCACTTTCATGATATCCTCAAGTGGGTTCATCATTCCACAGGATGTTTCGTTGTGGACTAAAGTAACGACATCGTATTCACCGCTTGAAAGCTTGGATTTAAGTTCGTCCGGGTCGATATTTTGACCCCATTCAACTTGTAGAGGGTCCGCGTCTTTTCCTGCTCGCCTGGCTACATCGAGCCATTTATCTGAAAAAGCACCGCACATACAACATAGAACTTTCTTTTGGCATAAGTTGCGTATGGCACCTTCCATGACCCCCCAAGCACTTGAAGTGGAAAGAAATACGGGGTCGCTGGTTTGAAAAAGTTTTTGTAAATTAGGTTGGCACGCTTGATATAGTTCAACAAAGTCGGCACTTCTATGGCCCATTACAGGAGTAGACATTGCCTGATAAGTTTCATCAGAAACATTAACAGGACCGGGAATATGTAATTTGTAATCAATCATTTTAATCTTCAATTTGGCTTGTTATATTTTTAAACTTTGTATTTTCATCTTCAACAATGACAAGGCGAGGCTCCCAAGCTGATGCTTCTTCTGGGTCCAATTGAATAAAAGTAATAATGACGAGGAGATCACCTGGTTTGCCCTTATGGGCCGCCGCTCCATTCAAGGCAATTTCCCCAGAACCGGCTGGAGCGGGAATGCAATATGTCTCAAACCGTTCTCCGTTAGTAATATTACCCACTAGGATTTTTTCGTGATTAAGAAAGCCCGCAGCCTCCATTAATGAACGGTCAATCGAAAGGCTTCCGGAATAATTCGGAGAAACCGAAGTGACTTTGGCACGGTGAATTTTTGATTTTAATAAAGTGACCTGCATAAAAGGAAGAAATTTTGAATCTCTTATCAAATCCTTTTCAGCCTTAAAGTCAATCGATGAAGGGTCTCTCGGAAAGGAAATCCAGTTGTCAGAACTGCTAATATCTATACAAGGTTATGTTTTATGTCACAAAATAGTGGGAAATGGCTGGAGCAAAAATGGTCTGAATTTGAAGGATTTGTTGAAGGTGTTATCTATGACCGAGACCTTTCTGTATCAGCCCGACTTTTTGGCCTTTTCTTAAAACCATTTTCTTTTCTTTTTTCAGGAATTGTCCGAGTTCGATTATTTTGTTACACGCATGGCTTTATTTTGAAGGTCAAACAGGTGGATTGCCTGGTGATTGTAGTGGGGAACTTAACGGTTGGGGGGACTGGTAAAACCCCTGTTGTGGAACGATTCACAAAGGAGCTCATGGCAAGGGGAAGGCGGGTGGCCATTTTGAGCCGAGGCTACAAAAGTAAGGAGGGAAAACCCGCTCGCAAGTGGTATCAATTATTTTCCAAAGCAGTTTTTCAGCCTCCCAAGATTGTTAGCGATGGAGAAAATGTACTGCTCGACTCGGATGAGGCGGGCGATGAACCCTACATGTTGGCAAAGAATTTAAAAGGGGCAGTAGTACTTGCCGATAAGGACCGAGTAAAGTCGGGATTATTCGCTATCGAAAAATTTAAAGTGAACACTCTAATTTTGGATGATGGTTTCCAATATCTTCCCATTAAGGGAAACCTCAATTTATTATTGGTGGATCAAACTAATCCCTTTGGCAACCGGTGCCTTCTACCTCGGGGAATTTTACGGGAACCAGTAAGGCACTTATCTCGTGCCTCCTATGTATTTTTGACTAAATCTGAAATCGAACCAGACCTTGAATTACTCCAAACAATTCGAAAGTATAATTCGAACGTGGAAATTATACGTTGTGCACACAGGGTCCGGTATTTTCAGGAAGTGAATACAGTTCAAACCAAGCCATTGAACTTTTTGTATGAGTTATATGTTGGCGTTTTTTGTGGTATTGCTTCTCCCCGTGGCTTTGAAGACATTATCCAACGAATGTCCGGTGAGATGAGATTTAAGCAACGATTTTTAGATCATCACCGATATACACATGAGGAATTGGACCGATTGTTTCTTCAGGCAAAAAATGCCGGTGCAGATGTGATCGTTACGACGGAAAAGGATGCCGTTCGCATTCCCGCTAATTACAAACCCATTCTTCCTTTTTATTATGTGAGAATGGAAATTGAGATCATCGAAGGCTTCGAAGATTTTGAGGATGCCGTGGCGGATATTTGTTTTCCCGAGAGAAAGAGAAAAGGATACCAGCCATTACCCATCGAACATAATGCATGAAGCGGGTTGAGATTCATCTGATTTTAGGAATCCGAGTAATTAGTTACTGTATGAACTAATTCTTCCATGCATTCCACTTTAGCTAGTGGACGAATTCCATGGCCAAGATTGAGAATATGTCCCGAATCACCTTTCATTTTTTCCAATAACTTGAGTGTTGTTTGGCGGACTGTATCTGGATTTGTTTCAAGGAGTGCAGGGTCGAGGTTTCCCTGAAGTGTAAAATGAGAGGGCAATGTACTGCGTGCATAAGCAAGGTCAGTTTCATGATCAATACTTATCCCCGAAACCTGACAATGGGAAAGATAGTGTAAGCGATCGCTTGGAGCTTTTGCATACAGAATGACTGGGATCTGGGAAGAAACCTCCTGGGCAATTTGATCAATCCATCTCAAGGACCATTCGTTCACTCGATCATTTGGACAAAGCCCATTCCAACTATCAAAAATCTGTATCGCATCCACGCCTGATTGGGCCTGCATTTTCACATATCCAATTAAAACTTCAGTCAACTTTTCCATTAACTTGGCGAAAGAATGGGGGGAAGACTGTGCCCATTCGACTGTTTTCGGAAAATTCGGGCTGGATCCACCATCAATCATGTAGCATGCCAGCGTCCACGGTGAACCGCAAAAACCCAACATTGCTTTAGAATCCCCTAATTCTTGGCGAAGAAGGCAGAGGGCATCCCGGACATAACACAATTTTGTTACCGCCTCCTCTGTATCTAATTTTTCCAGACAATTTTCTGATTCTAATCTGAAGTCCATTCCAATTCCGCCCTTTTCACGAAAGTGGTAAGGTTGGCCCATCGCTTCTGGAACCACCAATATGTCACTAAAGACGATCGCGGCATCCAGGGCAAATCTACGCAGTGGTTGCAGTGAAACTTCCACTGCCAGTTCTGGTGATTTGACCATTTCTAGGAAACTATATTTTTTTCGTAAGGCACGATATTCCGGTAAGTATCGACCTGCTTGCCTCATCACCCAAAGGGGCGGCCTGCCTGTATTTTTATTTTGGAGAGCTAAATTTATTTTTTGTCGCGAATTCATTCTATTTCAAGCCAGTCGGTGGGATGCAAATAATTTTGGTAGAGATTGTCCTCGGGAGAATTTTTTCGGGGTGTAAAGCCATAGACCCAACTTACTTCAGGGGGCATTGACATTAAGATAGATTCGGTTCGACCTTTTGATTGAAGACCAAAGTGGGTCCCTCGGTCATATACCAAATTAAATTCAGCGTATCTACCTCTACGATACTTTTGAAAATCTTTCTCTTTATTAGTAAAGGGGATCTCTTTTCTTCTCTCCAGAATGGAAAAGTAAGCATCCTGAAAACTTTTTCCTACGCTTTGCATGAATGAAAAGCTCGAATCAAAACCGCCTTCGCAAAAATCATCAAAGAAAATTCCTCCCACGCCCCTTGTTTCATTCCGGTGAGGGAGATAAAAATATTCATCGCACCACTTTTTTAATTTAAGGTACAAACCTTCTCCAAACGGATCGCAGGTACTTTTGGCCTTTTGGTGCCATTCCACCACATCCTCTTTAAAGGGATAGTAGGGTGTTAGATCAAAGCCTCCTCCAAACCACCAACAGAGAGTTTGATCCTCTTTCCTCGCTTCAAAATAACGAACATTAGCATGAGTCGTTGGGATAAAGGGATTATCCGGATGAAAAACGACAGAAACTCCCATGCCGCGAAAGGATGCTCCCTCTAATTCAGGACGATTTTGAGTCGCGGTTTTGGGAAGTTTATTTCCAGAAACATCCGAAAAATTAATTCCACCCTTTTCAATAATTTGACCGTTTGTGAAAGAAAGAGTTTTTCCTCCCCCCCCTTCTTTTCTCTTCCATTGGTCTTCTTTGTGGTCAATGGAGGGATCAGCACTAGTTAATTTATTTTCTACACTATTTTGTAATTCGAGAAGGTAGGACTTTACCTGTTCTGCTTGGTCAATTTGCACGCCTGCAGTAAATTGCCGGTTTAATCTATTGGGAAACTAGTGCCAATGGGATTCGGGAACTATTCTTCTTCCTCGTCATCGGGGTCTTTCTCTAAGTGCTCCTTTGCACTATCGAGGTCTTCACAAATTCCCCATTCCTCACAACCATCGAGGTTATTCCACATCTCTGCTTCTTCACCAGTGGCAATAATTGCCCCTCTCATTGGAAGTTTCATGTCCTCAATTTTTTCGGCAAATTCTCCCACTACTTCTATTGCTTCTTCTCCTACCTCTTCCAAATTCGAGACATCAATGATGAGTTTCAATATTCCCTCATTGATTGTGTTTCGGATACGGGTATCCATATTTTCTTTGATATCATTGATAACAAAAGGAGACAGTTCAGGTGGTAATTTGAATAAAAGATAGTCCTCTACGAATTTGAAATACCTTGCCGATGAATCTAAGTTCATCACTTTAAACATAATTGCGTCTGCTTTGTTGGCATTGAAAGGTTTGGTTATACAATCTGCAAAACCTGAATTCAGTGCTTTTTTCTGAGCAGATTCATCTCCCTGCACTATCATTCCAATCACTGGTGTATTTAATACATTGTGATTAGTCTTTAATTTTCTTCTCAAATCAACTGAAGTGTCACCTGGTAGTGCCATACTGATTAAAATCGCAGAAAAGGAAGAACTTTCACAGATTTTGAGGGCACCTGCCTCATCAGGAGTGCTTTGTACGACCCATTCATTTTTAGCGAAGATATCAGTAAGTTGTTTAACAATATTGGGTTTATCATCTACCACCAAAATTTTGGTTATTTCCTCATTGGAGGACGGGGAATGAGTTTCATTGGCACTCATTTCATTGGTTGCCAATTGGTTCATTCGATAAAGGCGACGACCAAGAGTACGAATTAACTTAACTGACACCTTAGGATTCTTGGTCACGATATCTTCGATGCTTTCCTCCACATGCCTTACTTTAGAAGGAGTTTTTGCTTTGATTACGGCATCGCGCTTCATACCGAGTATCTCGCTTAATTCTCCAAAGATTGATCCTGGTTGATCAATTTCGCTCAGTGTTTTTCCTTCACGAATAACTGCAAGAGAACCAGATTCAAGGATACAAAACCCTTTCCCCAGTTCTCCATCGTTTAAAACGATATCTCCTTCCGCATATTCTTGTAATCTAATCATGGGTATAGTTTTTTATCATCAACTATTTGTAATGGGGGATCAAATAAAATCGTATTAAGTATCTTTGGCCCTCCACAATAGTTCATTGAGAATAGGTAAAGAGTAAATGGCTCATTTCCTCAAGCTCACTTTTTCCACTTGCACATTAATATTTCCTATTATTTCGGAGAGCTTAATGCCAATATCCAATAAGGAGTCTTGTTCCAGGGACGATACGGATAATGTAATGCGATCTGCATGGGCACCCATTTTACCCATAGCTGAATCGAGCGAATGCCATTTTCCATTTAGGTGAAATTCCGTCCACATATGAAAGCCCATCACATTTTTTTGATCACCAAAACTTTCCATAAAAACAAGGCCATTCGCCACTCGGGTTGGAATTCCATGAACACGGCCTAGTGCGGCCAAAAAGACGGCGTGTTCGGTGCAGTCTCCCTCCCGACTCTTGGCCGTTTCTGTAGCAGAGGCAAATCCTACATTGAAATTTTTATGGTGAATATACTTTTGAGCAAACCGGTAAAGATTTTGTGATAAATCAAGCATGTTTTTAGAACCCTGAGCAGCATTCTTCGCCAAATTTCTAATGAGCGGGTCCTCTGAATCAATCATAATATTGGCTTCACGATATTCTCTTCCGATTGCCTTAATCTTTTGTCCTGAATTTACTTTTTTTCCCCAGAGTTCGGAGCGAACATCAACAATGAAACTCTTCTCATCGAGCGGAGTTATTTTTTGATTACGAGTTTGATGAAAGATGGGAGTCACTTGACCATTATTCAACTTCACATTGAACCGAACCGACTGAGCCCCATCAGGAATCTCTTCATCAAGAAAAAGAAGAGTTTGAAAAAGGAAGTCAAAATTGGTCTGGTCCGATCTTGATTGTGCTTCCAATTCAGTGGATTGTTTTATTTCAATCGGTATGCCTCCCATTTGCATTTTAGTTCTGATTGCAAATCCATCTTCATCGAGCCAATTAATGGTCTTCATTTTTCCCATTTTTGTAAAAAGTGTAATTTCACTTTTATACGAGTTTACATCTTCTCCACCGATTTTGATAATTTTTTGACCCAAGGATTTAATTTTCGCTTTTGTGGGTGAGGCCATTCCAAAATCCGCGGAGTAAATTTTTGTCTCCAGTTCATGTCCTTTTTCCTGAAAGCCATTTTCTTGTAATAACTTCATTAAGCCCCAGGTCATCCGACCTTCAGGATCAAGAGGGTATCTTTTTTCTGTTTCTCTCAAAAACTGCTTTTCTTTCACTATAATTTCTTGTCCTTCGATCCAGCCCTTTTTAATAATGGGGACACCAGCCATTTTTATTTCTCCGGAAAAACTCTTAATCTTTCCAGCCCGAGTTTCCCGAGTTTTTTCCAAAGCGGACATAGTAATGGAAATACCAGCTCGATTCATTTTCATATTGAAAATGCTTTGGGACACCACATCTTCGCCCTCCAATTTCATAGTACAATGGGCATGTCCCACTTTTGAACCACTGAGGAAAACTTCATACCAACGATCTAATTCCTTGAATGAGCTTGGATCTTCCGCTTCACTTCCCAAAAGTGAAAATCCAAGTGTTTGGAGAATGATTATCACTACCAAAGATACCAATCGAACGGAAGAATATTGGCCTTCTTTGTAGCTATTGGGTTTTAAGGTCGATAGGTTCCTCATTCTTGATCGACAATTTGTAAGTGTCTTTGCTAATAGTCGAGGCTACAATTCTTAATTTATGAAACAAACTTTTGATTTTCTCGTTTTAGGGGGTGGAAGTGCTGGTTATGCCGCCGCACGAACTTTTCATGAGCATGGCGGACGGGTTGCTCTGGTGGATGGAGCAGAGGAGTTGGGTGGTCTTTGTATCTTACGCGGTTGTATGCCCTCCAAAACCCTCATTTATTCGGCCGAAGTCCTACATCTTGCCCAGAAAGGAAGTATCTTTGGCTTTGAGGGTGAAACTCCACGGGCCAACCTTGCAACGATGCAAGCCCGAAAAAAGAAAGTAATTGCGGAGTTTTCCGAGTATCGAAAGGGGCAACTTGAGGATGGTCGATTTTCGTTATTTCGTTCCAGGGGTACTTTCGTAGATGCTAACACCATAATTCTTGCCGACGGGACTGTACTGACTGCTCCCAAAATTCTTATCTCCACTGGCTCCGAGGTTAAAGTTCCACCCCTTCCCGGTTTGTCAGAAGTGCGTTATCAGACAAGCGATCAGGTCTTGGACCTCGATGTAATTCCCCCAGAGAGTGTCGTTCTTGGCGGAGGAGTGGTCGCCTGTGAACTTGCCCAATTTTTATCACGTGTGGGATCGAAGGTCACCCTGTTACAAAGAAGCCCCCGATTACTGAAGGAATTTCCTCAAGCAGCATCGGATGCCTTACAGAGGGCAATGATTGAAGAAGGTATCCAATTAGAACTCGGAGTTAATTTTAAAAAATTTAAACAATTGGAGGAAGAAAAGATAGAGGTTTCTTATCAGCAAAATGGAGAAGCAAAGGAAATCGTAACTGGCTTTCTCTTTCTTGCTCTTGGGCGAGTACCGTCCGTTCATACTCTTGAATTACAGAATGCAGGAGTTGAATTATTACCAAGTGGACATATCAAAACCAATGATTTTCAGCAAACGAGTGCTCCCACTGTGTATGGGGCAGGAGACTGTGCCGGGCCCCACGAAATTGTTCATATTGCTATCAAACAAGGTGAAACCGTGGCCTTGCATGCACTTGGTAAGAAGGTCAAACCGATGAACTATGATTGCCTCCTTTCTGTTGTCTTCACCGACCCACAACTCGCAATTGTGGGTCTGACGGTCCATCAAATGAAAGATCGAGGTATTGAATTTTTAACGGCGTCCTATTCTTTCGATGATCATGGAAAGTCGATTCTAATGGAAGCCAAGCACGGCTATGTGTGCGTTCACGCCGAGAAGATTACAGGACGAGTCATAGGAGCGGAATGCGTGGGTAAGGACGCGGGAGAGTTAATTCATGCTATGTCTGTGGCAGTCGGACTTCGAGCTGGTGTACACGACCTATTAAAGGCAGATTGGTATCACCCCACCTTATCTGAAATTTGGACTTACCCAATAGAGGACTTAGCAGAAGAGATCCCCGAGGTTGTTTAAAAGAAATAATAGAGCATGAATATGGCACTGCCAGCCAAACCACCGGCCCAAAAACGATCCTCTTGGTAGATAGGCTTGCCATTTTTTGCTGCCTTCAATCGGGCTGACAAATAAAAGCAACCAAATGTCCAGAGCGAACCAATCCAGGCAGCCTGTACCGGCTTTACGGTCTCCAATACAACTAATATACCGAGCACTCCATAAATAAGTAGTGTAATCCCCAAAGTCTTTCCCAAAACGATGAACTCTTCTGGGGTAAAGATTCCAAGACCAGTCCAAGTAAGCTTTCCTTTTTCTGGATCCACCTTACTAATTTTACTCACCACAATGTGAACCAGTAAACTCAGTAAAGCGGAAATAAAGGCACCGTGCATGAAGTTCAGTTTTTTTCCAAACAGATTTACGAGAGATTCATTGCCCTCAGCAATGAAGGCGTAGAGTGGTGGGATTCCATAACTGAAAATAACTCCTGCTATTATTGCGGAAACTCCTCCTGCCGCAGTCGCTCCTTTCCACAACATTCCAACGACAAAGGCAACCACTACTCCCGCAATCAAGTTTCCCTGATGTTTTGCAACAAGAAGAAAGAAACTATCCTGAGAATTGGGATCCATTTGGAATATGGTCAGGATCCCGGCAAACAGAATGAAGACTACGATCCAGGTTCGACCTACAGAAATTAATTTTTGATCATTAGCTTCGGGGTTAATGTATTTTTTATAAAGATCAAATGTCATTATCGTAGCGGCTGAGTTCATCATTGAATCTAAACTCGACAGAATGGCCCCGATCATTCCCGCTGCAATCAAGCCAACTAACCCGTAGCCAATGGGTGAAATTAATTCGGTGAGCAAATTAATAAAAACTGTGTCTTGAGCAACCTCGAGGTTACGATCTTTGAAAAGGTAATACGCCGCAATTCCGGTTCCGATCGAAATAAATGGAATGAGTAATTTAAAGAAACCAGCAGCCAATATCCCGATTCTTGCTTCCTTATCGGTTCGGGCAGACAGAGCTCTTTGCACAATAAATTGATTAGTTCCCCAATAGTAAAAATGTAAGACCATTAAGCCGGTCAGCACGCCAGTCCAGGGAAGGGAAGGGTGGTCAGAAGCATTATACAAGTGTAAGCGTTCAACCCCTTCGCTTCCGAGGTCCCTCGCGACAAGGTTTGCCCAGCCTCCGATTTCTGGCTGCGAGAAAGTGATGTAGGCAACCAGTAAACCGGCGAGGAGGAGAAGGACGGATTGAATGACATCGGTTACAATAACCGCTTTCAGACCGCCGAAAATAACATATGCTCCCGTGACAATTGCCATAAGCAAAATACCAATTTTGTAATGAAACGGTTCCACATCACCAGGGGAGATTTCCGGGTTATTTATGTTTCCACCAATAAAGGAAATGGGCACGGGCATAGAAGGTTCCATATCAATTATGTTTTGGGTGAAATTAACTTCCACAATTTGACCATCCTTCAATACAGGCGAAAGGTTTTCCCTAATCTTCGACCCCACTTTTATTTGTGGAGGGGAGCCGTATTTGTCTCCACCGTAATTAATTTTAACTTCAGTCAAAACACCGTTTACATCGGCCATAGCTTCCGCGACTGCTTTTTTTCCGGTATCTCCCTGTAACAAAAGGTTGATCGAACGTGAGCCGATATAGAATCCGGGAACCATTTGAATCACGACCATTATAATGACCATAATCAGGGCGTAGCTTACCCGGCTCTTATCATCGTACCTTTTACTCAGGTAGTCACTCAGCGTGTATACATTTAATTTTCGGTAGACGGGGAGAAAGAAATAACAAAGCATGAGAAGCCCGGCAATGGCGGTGATTTCAAAATGACTTTGTGCAAAGCCCACGGCAAAACCAACTCCCATCATTCCAACGATATGGTTCGCCGATACATTTGATCCAAAAATTGATCCAGCGACCCCCCACCATCTCGTACTTTTTCCTGCCAGGAAATAATCTTCTGAACTTTCTTCCTTTCGACCGGACCAAAGGCCAAAGGCCATAACGGTTAAAAGGGATCCGAAAAATATTATTAAATCGAGAGTCGAAAGTAAGCTATTCATCGTTCCAAACTATTCAGAAAATACCAATACAGGAAAGCCCAAAATTGATTAAGCAATCGATCGTTATTTTGAAGCCGATAGATTTAATTAAATTGAGAAGCTCATTACACTACAAAATATCATCTGATCGACTCAATAATCGATTGGTCTGCTGACTCTTGGTACTTTAAGATTTTTTTACTTGGTTCTCAGGCGAACTCGTAAAAATTGCTTACCTCCCTTGGAGGCCGCAGTTCCCGATGTTTCATAAAGGACTCGTTCCATCCCTCCGCCTGCGTTCATTCCCTTACCCGCAGTTCCCGCTCCATT
>NZ_CAXLMO010000034.1:0-4256 GCF_964187635.1 Candidatus Seribacter sulfatis
GGGAGATCGAATTGTGCGAGTAGGGAAATCTCTGAATTGGACTCAGAAAAAATTAGTCGTTTTTTTGATGTGTTTTCCAAAGCAAGGCAGGGGAATATGCTTCCAATGTTAAGGAAGCTAAAAACTCCTCCTTTGCTCTACATCTCTGGTTGTGATGATATAAAGTACACAAAAATTGGGCAGGACTTGGCTGCCCATTGTATGCAGGTCCGACACCAAATAATTCCCAATGCGGGGCATCGGGTACCATGGGAAAGTCAGGATGCTTTTATATCTGAAGTCTCGGTGTTTATTGATGCAGTTCTTAACAAATGACTAAATCTAGATGTTCTTGGCCGAAGGATGATCCAATCTATCTCGAGTACCATGATAAAGAGTGGGGGGTACCCGTTTATGATGATTTGGAATTATTCGAAAAACTAATCCTCGATGGTTCGCAAGCAGGGTTAAGCTGGATCACAATTCTCAAGCGTCAGGCAAATTACCGAAAGGCCTACGATCAATTTGATCCGTTTAAAATGGCTAACTGGACGGAAGTGAAAATTGAAACTTTACTTGAAGATTCTGGAATTATTCGAAACCGATTGAAAATTTTAGCGGCAAGGCAAAATGCCAAATCTTATTTGAAATTAATCGAAGAAAAGGGAAGCTTTTCTGACTTTCTTTGGAGTTTTGTAAATCATAATCCAATAACTAATTATTGGGAAAGTTGGGATAAGACTCCTGCAAAAACAAAAGAATCTGAAAAAATGAGTAAGGAATTAAAATCGAGAGGATTTCAGTTTGTTGGACCGACTATTTGCTATGCTTTTATGCAGGCGGTCGGGATGGTGAACGACCATATAACCTCTTGCTTTAGGCACAGTGAAATTGCTAAACAATATTGATGATTAAACTCCCGATATTTCCTTAAATTTTATGAAGTGTGTATTTGATTTCGCCATTGCCTAAAATTTGTAAATGAAAACATCTACGAAACTTCTTCTCTCGGGAGCAGTGATTATTTCCCTAAGCCTGATCGTTTTCGGAACTGATGCCGTTCTCAGTCTCATCACTTTCTATCAGAATGTTGAGAGTCCCAGTGCCGGAGAGATGGCAGAAGGTATAAGTGATTCCATAGGATCTGCGTTATTTGGTGTCGCAGTGGTTTTCTTGGGTGTATGTGTCTTCATTATTGGGTTTATCAGTATCTTTTTCGAAAAGCGTAGCCCAATTGACGGGGATGCTTCCAAAAGAAGACGGTTCACTGATTATTGATGAAAAAATATATTTTACGTCTGATACTTTTCTTTTTGGTTATGGGTCTTCAGGTTGGATGTGAATTTAAAAATGAATTGATCGAGCATTCGCTTGAGCGGCTAAACAGGGGAGGTGGTGATGAGGAATCCCGCAGAGTTCGTGACCTGCTGATCCAGGAGTTGAAGCAATCCACAGGCAAATCACTTGAGACACCCTCCTTGGTCAATGCTTCCTTTGCCTTTGATTTGCCTGAGTCCAATACAACCATGCTTGAACTAGACTGGATCGCATCCCCACCCAATGCGAATGGTTTCATTCTTGAGCTAGAGAATGGAGAGGAGTTTTTCTTTGGATCCTGATTTTATGGATTTATCTCCCAATGAACATGCTATTTGTCAGGCAGTTATGGAGATCAAGAAACCATCGACAGGGATTGTTTCGGTAAGGTTAACACTCAACGGCAAGCCCATTTCCAATATCTGTAAATTTTACACAAAGAATTAAAAAATCATGAATCAAGCACCGCCCAATTCTCGTCCACCTATTTCACCTGGCTGTTCCAAAGCATTTATTTTTGTTGTGGGTCGTCTATTTCCGCTTAGCTTTGGCTTTGGGAGTATTATTTTTCTCGGTTTTGGCTTATGGGCCATAAATAAGGGTATGCAGAGCGAGGACTGGGATAAGGGAACGGCCACCGTTCTTAAGTCAAATATTGAAAAGAGCGAAAGCAAGAGCAAGGATGCTCGAGGTTTTACCAGAACAAGTACATCATACAGTGTCAGGGTTACATACTCCTACACCGTGGAAGGAAATAATTATGAGGGAAATACCGTTGGGTTTGGAACTATGAGTCACAATGAGAGGTCGGATGCTCAGGAGGAATTAAAATCCTATCCCACAGGAAAAAGTATTGATGTTTATTATGATCCTGAAAACCCAAGCGATTCGGTTCTCAAAAAAGGAGTTTTCTGGCCTATGTACATCGTGATTGCTATAATGTCGGTCATTTTAATTGGTTCAATTTGGGCATCCTTTGCCCTCACTAAGTACCTCAAGAAAAGAACTGCAGATGCTTTGTCATTGGTTCAGGAAAAAGCGGATGATCCTGAGCATCCATTTTCCAGGCACTCTTAATATTCAAATATTCTCGATAGTTTAATCTTATTAAGCCAGGCGAGAATTTTAATCATTTCCGAATTTTATTTTTCTCTTCTTTGAAATCAACTTCCTTGTGCACATGAAAGGCTCTTTTATGGTTGTAGATCAGGGAGTCGTAGACGCGGTGGGCTTTGCCAGTAAAGGAAAAGGCGGCTCCCGCATTGTCGTGAACGATGCAGTTGCGGTAGGTGGTCACCGCATCATTGACATCAGTGACGCCGCCGGAGATGGATCCATTCCATGCAATTTCGGAATCAATGACTTCCATTTCCGTGGTCTCGTGGGCACTGATCCCTTCGTCGGCACAGGATAGGGCACGCACATTTTCCAAGCGGATGCCCCGGCGATCTCCATGAATGTTGAAGCCGTCGTTCCCGGCATATTTGACGGTCAGGTTACGAATGATGATATTGGAACAGGCAATGGATACCCCGTTTATCCCATTTTTTGCAGGTAAAATGATGGGCTTGAATCGTCCGCGGTCTGCTCCAATTGCTTTGCCCGGTTTGCATCCCTTGGGCCAGCGAAAGTAGAGTGATCCGTCCTTTGCATATCCCATCTCACCCGGTTTGAGCTTTTGGGGAGGAAAGTAGCATTTCGATTTCATGTCGGGGCGTCCCTTTTCCGCTTCATGATCGCGGGGAATGGTAATCGGAATCTCTCCGATAAAGAGTCCTGCGGTTTGCCCGGCGATCCGGGGTGTGTGTCCGAAACTTTTTAGAAAGCCCGGTTGCGATGTCCATAGATCACCGTCCGTGATCCAGTCGTGATCGCTGACTCGGGTGCCCAGGTCGATGAGCATACCCTGCCCATCGAACACTTCAGGCTTCTCAGGGGTTCCGGTTTTTTTCAGTAGCAGCGGAGTGGTGATGCGCGCTTGTGTCTGCAATTCCCAAAAGTCGCTACGAAAGGTGCCTACGGGCATGCCTTCCTTATTTTGAAGGCTGGCGGTCGGACTGTCTTGCCAAGCATAACGCACTGCAATGGGATCCATTACTTTCTCGGAGGTGACCCATGCGGAGCCGCCCCCTTTGATTATTGCCTTTGCCTGATAGAACTTTTGATCAATGCCTGCCAAGGAGAATCCTTTGACTTCTCGTTTTCCATCCGTGGTGAAGAGGTTTTGGTCGAACTCGATTAAAGCCCCGTTTTCCTGGAAAGTAATCTTTTTTGGTCTCGGCTCTCGGTAGACCAGATTCTTTTCTCCGTAAACCTTAGTTCGGGCGGCGAGTGCCAGCCTTTGTCCAATCGGCTTTTTGAGGGGCGGATGGATTTCATCAGGCAAACCACAATCTGTTGAAACAACCGTTGCCGTATTCGGTAGGGACTTTTCCAACAGGGCAATCGATTCTCGCATCTCCGCCCATGGACTTCTCGGCCAATCACGGACTTTTCCAAAAGCAGGTAGTTGGACGGCAAGAAAGGCCAGATTGTTTTGCTCAAAAGTTTTCCGCCACTCTTTTACCATGGTCGGGAGTTGTCTGCGGTATGGCTCGGCTCTTCCCTGATTGGATTCGCCCTGGTACCAAATCACTCCCCGCATCGCAAGGGGAGCGATGGGTGCAATCATCGCATTGTATAGACAGGAAAGCCTCCATGGTTCGGTGGGCGGTCGGTTGGGATCGCGATTCGGATCTTCCTTCCAGGCGGCGTGTGCATCGTCCCACTTTTTCTTTTGAACCCGATAGGGCTCGATAATGTCACGGGTAAATTCCGGGCTTCTTTCGAGGGATTTGCGGGGCATCCAGCAGTAAAGCTTTGAGCCGCCAAAATGAGACTCGATAATCCCGACTGGTACATTTTGTGAAATGCGTATCTCATGGCCAAACCAGGCGGCCACGGCACTAATCCAATCGAGT
>NZ_CAXLMO010000035.1:0-4451 GCF_964187635.1 Candidatus Seribacter sulfatis
CCCAAGCAGGCGAGGCTTTTAAATCCTGTGAAAGAAAAACTTTCCGCGGCCTCCCGGCCCACAGCCCAATCGTCCACATCTGCACTGAGCGTTTTTGAGAAGGTCTGATCGGTGGCGACGATAATGGTGGGTACATTTAATTTCAACTCGAGAAGCTGTTCGGTTTTTTCAGGGAGCCATTCAGTAATTAATCCGCTCGGTCGGAGCTCGTTAAGCAAGGGCCCCAGTTCACTAATCGATCGATGGATACTGAGGACCCGGTAATCCTGCATTTTTCTTGCAAACGGAGTAAGGGAGGGGGTGAGTCGACGAAGAAAGACTTCGGACATAACAATGGCAATAGGTTGGCTCACAAAATTAAGAATGATTTTAATGTTGTCGTATATCAACAGAAAATATACGCAAAATGCGGTTTTCGGAATTGTATTAATTCGGTATGATGTATATTTTTTAACCTTAAACTCTTTTTCCCATGGAATATTTTAATTGCGGTAAGATTCAATACGAGGGTTCCTCCTCGAAAAACCCACTTGCGTTCAAACATTATAACCCTACTGAAAAGATCGGTGGTAAAACGATGAAGGATCACCTTCGTTTTGCCGGAGCATATTGGCATGTGATGCGAAATGAATTGGCGGATCCCTTCGGACAGGGCACGGCTCAGATGCCTTGGGATGATAAAAGTGACTCGGTGGAAAACGCGATCGCTCGGGTGGATGTATTTTTTGAATTCCTGGATAAGATGGGAATTGAATTCTATTGTTTTCATGATCGGGATATTTCTCCCGAGTTGAATGATCTTGCTGCATCCAGTGCCGCACTCGACCAAGTGGTGGCCAAGCTAAAGGAAAAACAGGCAGAGACCGGAGTGAAACTTCTATGGGGTACCGCTTGTTTATTTGCGCACCCCCGTTATGCCCAAGGTGCTGCGACTTCTCCCGATGCTTCAGTCTATGCCTATGCGGCGGCTCAAGTTAAGAAAGCTATTGAGGTGACCAATGAACTGGACGGCTTAGGGTATACATTTTGGGGTGGTCGTGAGGGTTATTCCACCTTGTTGAATACAAATATGAAGCGTGAACTCGACCACTTGGCCGCGTTTATGCACATGGCGGTGGATCATGCAAAGAGTATCGGGTTTGACGGTCCATTTTACATTGAGCCTAAACCACGGGAACCTTCCACCCACCAGTATGACAGTGATTCCGCTGCCTGCCTGAATTTCCTTCGCGAGTATAATTTACTCGATCACTTCAAGTTGAATATCGAGACGAATCATGCCACCCTCGCTGGTCATACCGTGGAACACGACCTGACAGTGGCGGCAAATGCGAACGCACTTGGTAGTATCGATGCCAATACGGGGGACACTTTAATTGGTTGGGATACTGATCAATTTCCCACTGATATTTACATGACCACCCAGATTATGTTGGTGGTATTGAAAATGGGTGGATTTACCACTGGAGGATTAAATTTTGATGCTAAGCGTAGACGTGAATCTCATGAGCCGATTGATTTGATGCATGCTCATATTGGTGGAATGGACGCATTTGCCCGTGGGTTAAAGATAGCTCATGCGATTCAAGAAGATGGTCGGATGGCTCAATTTGTGGAAGAACGTTATTCCAGTTTTGACCAGGATATTGGAGCCAAGATTGAAGCGGGTACGGCCAGTTTTGCTGAACTCGAGCAACTTGCATTGGCTAATGGCGAGCCTACTCTTGCCAGTGGACGTCAGGAAATGCTGGAAAACTTAATTAACGAGTTTATTTAAATTCTATCAACGGACAGTCTCGAACGAGACGGTTTTTTTGTTGGACTTAAGGTCTTGTGCTTATGAAATCCTTTCGCAGGATCATTAAAAGTGGCCTTCGGGTAATATTTGAAAATTAAGTAAGAAATCGAAAGACAAGACATCTATTAATATGAAAACTTTTAGACTGATTCAATTTCTTGTTAATCTTGTATCAAGGCCTAGTGCATTGCTCCTGTTTTTGGTTTCAGGAATTCAGGTTGCTGGGGCAAACACAGAGTTCACTCCGGTTGATCGATGGTATGAGGTTTACCTGGGAGGAGGGAAGGTAGGGTATGTTTCGGACATTATGCAAAAGGACGGAGATGTCATAAAAAGCCGGAATGAGTTTGTGATGCAGATTAAGCGTGCAGGACAGAGTATTGAAATTACGGTGGAGCAGGAAACTAAGGAAAAAATAAGCGGGGAATTGATTGAATTTTCAAGTGAGACCAAGATGGCGGGAATTCCCATGCTCAAGAAGGGGCGAGTGGAAGGGGAGGAATTGGTCGTTTATGAAAAACAGTTCATTTCAGGAAAAGAAACCAGATATCCTTTTGATCCCGAGGGAGGTATGAGTTGGGGGCTCCGTAAGCAGGTTCTGGAAAATGGATTCCAGAAAGCGGGAAAAACTTATGAACTCAAAGTCTACTCTCCTGACATGGGAATGAAAAAACCGGTTAAGGCAAAGATTATTTGCTTTGGGGAAAAACCGATTCAAATAGGAGAGAAAAAGATCAAAGCTTTTGAGGTGGATATGGAATTGAATAGTCCGTTTGGATCAATGATTACAAAGTCATGGTTTGATGAAAATTGTGTGGCTCTCAAAACCGTGATGAATATGGGAGGGATGAAAATTTCGATTATTGAGGTGCCAAAAAAGAAAGCTAAGAAGATGGAAGAAGAGGCTCACGAACTTTTGTTGAGCTCAGTTGTTCCATTGGATGCGGCAGTTCCTAACAGCGATAAAAATATTTTTATTATGAAGTCCATAAAGGGAGAATGGTCAGCTAAACTGTTTGAAGGAAATGGCCAGAAGATTGAGAAGATCAATGACAACTCGATACGGGTGATTGTGGATCAGAGTCAGCGAAAGGAAAAAGGTGGAGAGGGAATTGATTTGAAACCTTTTCTTTCGGCAAATGTATATCTTGATTCGGATGATCTACTGATTCAGAAACTTGCGAAGAAAGGAAAAGGAAAGGCAAAGACCTCTCAAGAAATCGCCAATAAACTTACCAAATTCGTCTTCCGCTACATGACCAACAAGAATTACGAGGTGGGGTTTGCCACTGCCAGTGAAGTTGCAAGAAATAAAGCGGGTGATTGTACGGAACACTCGGTACTGTTGGCTGCCTTGGGGCGTGCGTTAGGCATTCCCACTCGGGTGGTGACCGGCTTGGTTTATGCCGATGAATTTGAAGATCAAAAAGATGTGTTGGTTTATCACATGTGGACCCAATTTTATATTGATGATCAGTGGTTAAATCTTGATTCTGCCCTAGGCTTGGTCAAGTGCCCGGCTGACCGGATTACTTTTTCGGTGGATTCTTTGGAGGAGGATATCATCGCCTCAGCTCTCCCTTTAATGGAGTTGATTAATAACCTGAAGGTTACCGTACAAACGGTTGAATAGGTTTACTTCTTCTCCTTTTATCTTATCGAATAGGCAAGGGTTCCCTTGACCATTCTGCGTGAAGATTAGAAGGTATTCTATGATTAGAATTCTTTTTCTTTTTTTCCTTATCTGGACTTCTTGCTTTGGAAAAGATAGGCCCAATATTCTCTTTGCATTTGCCGATGACTGGGGTAGGCAGGCTAGTATCTATGCGAAGATCGAAGGAGCGGGAGGAATCAATGACGTCGCAAAGACACCCCACTTCGACAAGCTGGCGAAAAGCGGGGTACTTTTCACCAATGCCTCGGTCAATGCGCCGTCCTGCACGCCGTGCCGAAGCTCCATTCTTTCGGGGCGAAATTTTTGGGAGACGGGTAGGGGAGCGATTCTTCAAGGCGCTGTTTGGGATGAGAATATTCCGACTTGGCCGTTGTTGCTTAAGGATTCGGGTTACCATATTGGTTATACCTACAAGGTTTGGTCACCAGGTACGCCTCGGGATGCTGGGATTGGAGGACAGGCCAATGCCTTTGCCAAGGCCGGAGGGAAATTCAATGGGTTTTCGCAGTATGTTACAAGCCGGGCTTCCAAAGGGGTTGGCGTAAAGGATGCGAAGGGGGAACTTTACCGGGAAGCCCGCGGGAATTTCAAATCTTTCCTGGAAGGCAGAAAGAAAGATCAGCCCTTCGCCTACTGGTTCGGTCCCACCAATGTACACCGAAAATGGACCAAAGGCTCAGGTAAAAAACTTTGGGGCATAGATCCTGATGATCTAAAGGGCAAGATGCCCGCATTTTTGCCGGATGTTCATGCAGTCAGAGAGGATCTGGCCGATTACTTGGGTGAGATAGCTGCTTTCGATGCCGGTTTGGGAATCTTGATCGAGGAACTGAAGAAAGCGGGGGAGTATGAGAATACAATCATCGTGGTCAGTGGAGATCATGGTCCTCCCGGTTTTCCACATGGTAAGTGTAACCTCTACGATTTTGGTACCCGCGTGTGCCTGGCCATTGCCGGGCCGGGTGTGAGAGGTGGCCG
>NZ_CAXLMO010000036.1:0-13578 GCF_964187635.1 Candidatus Seribacter sulfatis
TTAGGGTATCAGGATGTGGGTTGCTATGGTGGTCCGGTTCAAACTCCGGCGATTGATCAGTTGGCCAAGGACGGGGTCCGGTTCACTGATTTTTATTCCGGTTGTGCGGTCTGTTCCCCTTCCCGGGCCACTCTTTTGACGGGTAGGCATCACATCAGAACAGGTGTGTACAGTTGGATTTCGGATGAAGGTCAAAATTCTCACTTGCTTCTTCGTGAGCGTACGATTGCAGAAATTTTGAAAGATCGTGGGTATTCCACTGCCCATATTGGAAAATGGCATTTGGGATTACCGACCAAGAACCGGTCCAAACCCACCCCCAGTCATCATGGCTTTGATTACTGGTTCACCACTTGGAATAATGCCTCGCCCAGTCATAAGAACCCGAATAATTTCATTCGGAATGGAGAGGCGGTCGGTCCGTTGGAGGGGTATTCCTGTCAGTTGGTGGCGGATGAGGCGATTGATTGGTTGGATAATCACCGGCATCCCAAGGCTCCTTTCTTTTTGAATATTTGGTTTCATGAACCACATGCTCCGATTGCGGCACCTGATAAGATTGTTTCCACTTATGGTGAACTCAAAGACAAGACCGCCATTTACTCCGGTACAATTGATAATACCGACCGTGCGATCAGTCGGGTGGTGGAAAAATTAAAGACCATGGGCGTCCGCGAAAATACACTGATTATTTATGCATCGGATAATGGGAGCTACCGGGATGACCGGACCGGGAATTTGAGGGGAAGAAAGGGTTCAAATTGGGATGGAGGAATTCGCGTACCCGGTATTTTCTCCTGGCCGGAGGTAATCAGGAAAAATAGGGCGGTGAAAGAACCAGCGGGGTTGGTTGATGTACTCCCGACCCTGTGTGGCTTATTACATTTGGAGGTGCCCCAAGATCGTGCGATTGATGGTTCTGATTTATCGCCCTTGCTAAAGGGCGAAATCAATAGATTTCAACGTCATCAACCAATGTTCTGGCATTTGCAAAAGTCCCGTCCAATGGTGGCGATGCGGGATGGTGATTTCTCCTTGGTGGCCAATCCGGATTATGAAATCTCTCAATCCAATATGTTTCAGGAATCCTGGATACCAAGGGTGAAGAATGGAGGATATAAGGATTTTCAACTTTTTGACCTGAACAAAGATCCGGGCCAAACTCAAAATATTGCTTCTGATAATCCTGAGTTACTTAAAAAGTTGAAAGCGAAGTTATTGAAGATTAATCAAAGTATTATGGCGGACGGGGTGGATTGGCACTTACAATAATTTTATTTGGAGATGAAATTGTCAGGATGCTTGGAGATATGAGACTTGGGAAGATAGTCATTTTATTATTGTTTACTTTGATATCCGGAGTGTTGTCCAAAGAAGTTTCTTTGAATGAGGAAGCAAGTGAGCGACGCTTTTCTGCCCGTCAAGTGTTCGACTACAACCAACCGATCCTTTTCGAAAGTGACTTCGGTGGACAGGGTTTTAATAAATGGAAGCTTTCGGAGGATGACCGTTATGGCTTGGCTCAGGCAAATCCGGATCGCTTGAGGATAGTGGATGCGCCGGGAATGGTCGGCGGGATTCAGGCCGTCCGATTCTTCGTTCCTCGGAAACCTAATTCCTTTCGGACCGAGATTTCATTGCCCAGTGAAAAGGGATTCAATGAAAGGTGGTACGGCATCCTGTCCTATGTTCCCCAGAATTGGAAGGTCGATCCCAATGAAGCGTCTGACATCCTCATTCAATGGCACGCCATACCAGGTAACTGGCGTTCGACCTATCCCAATCTCTCTATTCGTATCAACAATTCGAATTGGCAAGTAGGTCAGAACTTTGGTTCCCCACAAAAGAATCCGGAAAGAAAGATCCATAATTTGGATACACCGTTGGAGCTTGGGGAATGGGTCGCTTGGATCATTCATGCCAACTGGTCACCGGGGAAGGATGGTCTCTTGCGTATTTGGAAAGAGGGAGAGCAAGTTTTGGATAAAAGGGGAGCCAATGTCTATGGTACGATCGGTAAGGAATATACGCCTTACTTGAAGACCGGTATTTATCACCCTGAATGGAACCTGAATTCGGATGCCCGCAAGAAACGCTACGAAGCTGAAATTCCGGGCATTTCCAAAAAAGAAACTTATGTTTGCAAAGTAATTGTCGGAGGTGAAAATGCAACCTACGAGATGATCGCTTCACGCCTTGCGTTCAAAAAAGATGAACATAGTGAAGCAAATTCTTTGAGCGAAAAGCCAAAGGCCATAAGGGATGGCTTGAAGCCCTGGAGTTTTGTCAGTATACCCGATTTTCTTAATTTCGATATCGAGTATCCCCAGAAAGGTTGGGAAGACGCTCTTGGGTTTATTGTGGGTTCAATGAAGAAAGAAAACCCTGCTTTTGCGATGGTGGCGGGTGATCTGGTGATGGGGCACTGGGGAACGCAAAAACAAGACATTGATAAATGGGCGGAGAAGTATTATCCGGGCTGGGTACAACGGTTTAAGGAGCACGGGCTTAAAGTATATGCAGCCTTGGGTGATCACGAGATCCGGGATAATCCATGGCGGGGAACTGCTGCGGATGCGGTTCCCTTTTACAAGGATGCCTTTCGTCGGTACCTCAAGATGCCTCCCAATGGACCTGACCATATGAAAGGTACCGCTTTTTATTGGCTTCATCAGAATGTGCTCTTCGTTTCGGTCGATGTGTTTGAGGAGGGACAGAGCAAACAGGGGGAGATTGCAGCGGGGGTTACGGGTAAACAATTGGAATGGTTTGAACGCGTGGTTCGGAAATACCGGCCGAAGGTTGATCATATTGTGGTCATGGGGCACACCCCCATCCTTCGCCCGGTGAGAACTTTTAGTTCATCCGGTATGTTGACTGTGAAGGGGAGAGATTCCGATTTTTGGAAGACAATGGTTCAATATGGCGTTGATCTCTATCTTTGCGGAGAAGTCCATGCCGTGACTTGCACGCAAAAAGATGGAATCCAGCAAGTAGCTCACGGAGGTTTAATCGGTCGTACCACCAAGCCGAATTACATGGTCGTCACTGTACATGATGATAAGCTTGAGTTGAATCTCAAAGAGATTGACCTCATTAACGGTACGGGCAGACTCTGGCAAAAGGATAAAAGTAAAGGGCCCTGGGATACCATTACCATAACCAAGGAAAGGAAAAAGCGAGGTTTTACTTCAATTGGAAAGGTTACCATAAACAAGCAAGAGGATGGAAAGAGGTTTGATGCACCCACTGGTTTCTTCCTTGAAAAAGATAATCCTTAATCGTTTTTATTCTTCTTGCCGGGCGATTAAATTGAAGATGCATTTGATTTCATGATGATAAAAATAACCAACAATTGTAGTTCTGCTCAAATGAGACTGCTTCTACTCCCGCTCTTAATTTGTCTATTTTGGGTCATTGGGTGTGGGGAGACTGAAGCAGATATTTCATCCCCAAAGACTCATACCTCTGGCGAACTAACTTTCAATTATCCAAAAAACTGGAAAATTACCCAAGATTCCGTAATGCCAGGAATTCAGAATCTTTTTGTTGAGACACCAGGGGATGCACTTGTGATTTTACAGTCATACCCAAGGGGTGTTGCGGATGATCTTGCGACTTTCGCCAAGAGTTTTTCTGCGAGTGCATCTGCTGAAATGCCACTAGGGGAGGTGACTCATTCCAGATTTAGGGATATTCTTAAGGACGGAGGGGATGAACGGATTATTGAAGACTTTGAGATTAGCGTTTTGGGGGAATCTATCCCACATCAGCGTATTTTCGAATCTCAAGATGTTGCAGAGAGAAAAGTTTTCCTTATTTTTCAGGTAGCAACTGAGGACTTAACCAAGGTGGAAGATGGCTTCGACTTAATAAGTACTTCACTGTATGGGCAAAAATTGTAGAGTAAGCTGAGGAGCAGGTATTTGTCGTTTGCGATTTGGGTCAAAAACCTCCCGCGCTTAACTTTTGCTTTACGAAAAATTTGTACAATACGGATAGAACGAAATCACGCCTTTTATATTAAACAAAATTCAGTTTTATCATCGCTAGTGAAATATGAGTAAATTTAGTTCAAATGAGTTGTATTTCCATAATACCTGATTTAGTATGATGAGTATGAAATTCCAAACAATTTTACTATTACTTTCCACTTTATTGATATCTTCACAGTTCATGATTGCGAATGAAGACAAAGAGGAGGCTCGTCCTGAAGTAAGATTGGCCGCGGCGAAAAAAACTCTTTTGAGTTCATCTAACATATCACTTGTCTACGTAAAAGGCTTGGTTTGTCCGTCCTGTGCCATCGGAGTTCGTAAAAATCTCTCGAAGATGAAAGGTGTGGATAAAAAAAGGTTTAAAGATGGTATTGATATGAACCCGGAAACTCAACTAGTATCAATTGCCCTCAAGGACGGTGCTAAATTGAACAGCAAAGATTTGATTGAACGAGTAGAGGATGCCGGATATGTCGCTGTTGAAGAATACAGATTACATGAAAGTCATTTGGATGCCCTTCAATTTAAGCGGGATGCCACAATTGAAGTGGTTCATCATACCCACAAATAAACACAATTATCTTGCCTAAGAGTTTTTTTTTATTGGGAAGCATTTTAGCATGCTTCATCTCTAACTTAAAGGTTAGGGCGGATGACCCAATAATGAATATGATGCCCCGCTGGTCAGGTGGGTGGGGATATCAAGTCCATTATGAATACATAAATAAGACTGATTTACTGATGGGTAGCAATAAATTATACCCTGGGTTTTCTGAAGAGATCAATGTAATGCACCTAGAGGGAGTGTATACCTGGAAAAAAGAAATTCGTATAACTGCCAAGTTGCCCTATGTGTTGGATGCAGAACGCGAAATGCCGGACGGTCTGGGTGGAAAGATTATCCAAAAAGACAGCGGATGGGGCGACCTAAACCTCGCTTTGCCCCTGAAGAAATATTTTAATTTGGATGGCAGGAGTGGCTCATCCACTTTTAAGCCCATGGTACGCATTCCTCTTGCCGAAAAAGATGAATACGATTTTTACTATAAGGAATTTGGTGTGGGACTTGGGTTTGGTCACGAGTTTGAGACCGCAAATTACTACTTTGGAATTGGGACTGCTGGGTGGATCTTTGACGGTAATCGTCCGGCTGAATTACATTCCTCGCTAGATGTCGGTTATAATTTCGAGACTAAAAGTTCCAACGGTTCAATTTTTTGGGAAACGGATTTTCATTTTGAAGATGATGAATCTAAGACCCTTTCTTCTGGGCCAGCATTTTATTTCAACCATAATGATACCATCCATTCGAGAATCGAATGGAAGCATGACTTCATCGACCATCAGGGAGTTTTAGACCATGGCAACGGCAACCATTTTAAAGTCGGGATTGGATGGGTGTTTTAGCTTTTGGTACGGTATTATTTATTTTAGGAACTTCGATTCAAACTTAGGTATATCAAATAATTTATACATGATTTAGTTGTATGTTTATCCCGGAAAATATTTGATATAAATAAATCTTAAAGCCGCCGCTTATCGAAAGTAAAGTGTCTCTTTTAATACGAATATTACCCTAATTTTACAGAATTAGTTATCTGTATATATTCAACTTGCAAGCAGATTAAAGGAAGTCTTTGATACAGAATATGCATGATAAAAGTAACTAATAATATAAGTTATGCGGATAGAACTCGATCTGACCCGGCACAGCTTAAGCGGTCTTTGTATCGCCCTTGAGTTGCGCGCCGCACGCAAGAACGTCAGCGTCTCAACCAAATTTCTCGAGTTTTGCAGAAATTACCAATTGCTCCCGACGTTTAGGCGAACGGGCTGCAACGCACTTACACGAAGACAAGCGAAGTCCCAAACCCGACGGAGACCACAATGATTCGATATTGGTGCATGATTGTCATCGCGAGTTTTGCCTTCACGGCAGTCGCGGACACTAGCTCGATGTTTCTTGACGAAACCTCCATCCGCGACCATCACCGAATGGAAGACTTCTACGGGCTGGAGGAAGGGAAGACCTACGACATGTCCTTCCGCTTCAAGAAGGAGGGCGGTAGTCATCCCAAAGGCGGACATTTGGGCGTGATGTTGCAGGTGACCTCGCAAAAGACGAAAAAGGGGAGCAAGCAATTTATTCTCAGGGACGTTGGTGCGGACGTGCCAGCTGACGGAGGTTGGCATACCGTGAGAGCTTCTTTCACTGTGGCTGCGCCGACAGGCCATACCCTTCGCAAGGGGCGCTATGGGGCGGTGCAGGCATCGCTGATCGTCTATAACAAGACGCATGGCGGCGTCGTTTCGATTTCGGATCTGGCGGGTGTGCCCAAGCATGAGACGTATGCGCACCTAGGTCGAAAGGACCCTTCGCTGCCGCAGGTGTTGCTAGTTGGCGATTCTACGATGATGCATACCTACCCGGCAATGGTAGAGACGTTCTCGGGCAAAGCCGCGATTCATTATATCCCCGTGAATTCCGGCCATTCACGTGGAGCCGTGCAGCGCATCCGGCGTTGGCTGGGCGATAAAAAGTGGGACCTGATCTACTTCAACAGCGGGATCCACGATCTGACACGTCAAGACGCGTCCGGAAAGAAGGGCAACGAGCACCCAAATCGGGTCGAGCTGTCCGAGTACGCGGCCAATTTGCAGCAGATCGTCGAGGTCTTGAAAGGGACGGGCGCTAAGGTGCTGTGGCGTAGCATTACGCCACTCGCCTCAGACGTTCCTGGCCGCATGCAAAGCGACGAACTCCGCTACAATGCGACAGCCGCTCAGGTCATGAAGAAGAATAGTGTTGCAGTGCACGACGTAAGCAACACCTATCGGCAACAGTTGACGGCGCTACTTAGTGACGGCGTCCACTTCAACAAAGACGGCAATAAGTTGCTGGCCAACGCGCTCCGGGAGGAGTTGTCACGCCGCAACTGGTAGGAAAATGCTTTTTCCCGGATGATGTGTCACGATGTCTAGTAGCCTAATCTGAAAACGAGCGCATAACAATGCGATGCACCGAAGTCACAGGATTCCGCTCCGCTCCATCCCGCGCCTCGGTGATCTTGGGTCGTTAGGCAGAAAAGAGATAGAAATAAATTATGAACAAGAAATTAATAGCACCCATACTCACAATATTAGTAGGATTAGCTTGGTTATTGAATACGCTGAATATCATACCAAGTGTAGATTGGGTTTGGTCTATCGGTTTAGCCGCCGCCGGGATTCTTAGTATAGCGGTCGGAGGCTTCAACAAGGTATCAGTCGTGACAGGTCCATTTCTTATTGTGGCCTCTGTTTTCTCAGTATTGAGGCAAACAGGACGTATTAGTGTAGATCATGAGATTCCCATTTTAGTCATAGTCTTAGGAATTCTGATGCTTATATCACAGCTTTCCAGACTTCCTGTCCCCGATTTGTTTAAAGACGAGAATCACGAATAGCCTAACCAGTCGCTGGTGGTGACACGGCTAATACGTTAACTTTTGGTAGTGTCGGGCAGCATCGATATCGAGATCGGTATGCATGAATTGACCGCAGTTCGGGTCAAGGCATTGCCGGTAAGATATTTGTTGCATGTAAAGTGCTTTTTCGTTCAGGCTGAAGTTCATGAATAGTCACATTATTTTATACCTCTTTCTTTCTTTTTTTATCGCGGACATAACTCTTGCAGATAAGAAAAATTCATCTGATTTTGAGTTCAAAATTGCTTTTGGATCATGTGGTAAGCAAACCCATCCACTTCCCATATTTCATGAAGTCATCAAACAAAATCCCAACTTATTTATTTTCTTAGGGGATAATATTTACGGTGATACTCATGATATGGATATCCTCAATAAAAAATACCAGCAATTAGGGACTAAGGAATCTTATCAGCACTTAATTCAAAACACCGAGGTGTTGGCGACCTGGGATGATCATGATTACGGTCAAAACGATGCCGGTAAGCATTATCCGCACAAAGCGGAATCCAAGGAAATCTTTTTGGAATTTTTTAAGGAACCTAAAAATTCAGAGAGGTATACACACAAGGGGATTTATCATTCAGTTTATAAGAAAGCAGGAAATAAAATCATACAGATCATTCTTCTGGATAATCGTACCTTCAGGGATAACTTGGTGCGATTTCCGAAAGGGCAAAAGATCCCAGGTCGTTTTTTTTACCGACCCGATTACCTCCCTCATACGGACGAATCCAAAGCATTTCTTGGTGAAGAACAATGGTCCTGGCTCGAAGGTGAGCTTAAGAAAAAGGCGGATTTGCGAATTATTGCGTCAGGATCCCAATTTTCTCATGAATATAATGGATATGAATCCTGGACTAATTTTCCACATGAACAGGAGCGCCTTATTCAATTAATCAAGAAAACCAAAGCGAACCATTTACTTTTTATCAGTGGAGATGTTCACTATGCTGAAGTATCCAAATTTGAGCATCCTGATTGCTATCCGATTTATGATGTCACCTCGAGTGGACTTTCCAGTACCTGGAGGTTTGCGACTCCCAATAAGAATCGAATGGAGGGCCCCATTATGGAAAACCATTTTGGATTATTGACTGTAAATTTTGAGCATGAGGATCCGTTCGTATTAGCTGAGGTATGGGATATTCGGGGTAATCAGCGCGTGGAATTTTCTATTCCGTTGAGTGAGATAAGCTTTCAGTAAGAACGGTTGCTGTTCTATAAAATATATTCATAGATGAAGAATTTTCATTGAGGATGAAAATTCAAACAGGTACTGATTAAATCCCTTTAGGGCTTTTATTATGAAAAACTTAATTCAATTACTTATTTTCCTTTGTGCCGGATGCTTTTGGACATCCGCAAAAAAATCAAAACCAAATGTTTTGTTTCTGATGTCAGACGATCTCAATACGGCATTGAGTGGATTTGGGCATCCGCAATGCAAAACACCGGAACTCGACAAGCTGGCTAGTCGGGGCATGCGCTTCGAGAATATGCATTGCCAATACCCTGTTTGTGGTGCATCGCGTGCTTCGTTGATGTCGGGACTATATCCTTACACGAATGGAACTCTGGGCAATGCGGGTACCCTGCGAGGAAATATGCCGGATGTGGTCACCATGTCACAAATGTTTAGAAAAAATGGTTACCGGGTTGGCCGAGTCAGTAAGATTTATCATATGGGCATTCCTCCTGAGATCATTGCCGGTACTGCCACGCGAGACGACCCGCACTCCTGGGATGAGGCCGTCAATATCAAGGCACCTGAACAGCACGCTCCGGGGGTGAGCACGCATTGGTCTCCCAAAGACAAGGGTTCGCAGACTTTTGAAGGAGTCGAGGCGGAGGGTGATGACTTGGTGCATGCCGACGGACTAGCAGCAGAAGCGGCGATCAAGTTTCTAAACAAGCATCATGAAAAACCTTTCTTTCTTGCGGTGGGCTTTGTTCGTCCGCATGTCCCACTGGTAGCTCCTAAAAAATATTTTAAGCTTTACGACCGCAAGGCGATGAAGGCACCGGTGGTTCCTGCGAATGACCTTGAGGATGTGCCCAAGATCATCCGGGGATACAAAGCGAATGGCGGTTATGGCGTGACTCCGGAACTCCACAAGGGGTTATTGCAGGCTTACTACGCAAGCATTTCATACATGGATGCTCAAGTTGGTAAAGTCATTCGTGCACTTGAACAGCTAGGGCACATGAAGGATACCATCATTGTCTTTAGCAGCGATCATGGCTACCTGCTTGGTGAGCATCACAAGTTTCAAAAACAGCATTTATTTGAAGAATCGACCCGTGTGCCTTTCATTCTCTCGGTTCCATGGATGAAGGATACCCACGGGAACCAGACCAAGAAGATTACCGAACTGGTTGATCTCTATCCCACGCTCGCTGAACTTGCCGGTCTGACTCCCCCAAGTGTACTTCAGGGCCAGAGTCTGGTGGCACTTCTTGATGATCCGGTCGCCAAGGCATGGAAGAAGGATATGGCTTTCACCATCAGCCGCAGTGGCGGCGAATCCATTCGCACCCACGATTGGCGTTACACCCATTGGGGTTATGGGGACAAGGGACAAGAACTGTATGACTTAAAGAAGGATCCTGGTGAGTTTACCAACCTTGCCGATGATCCCAATTATTCTGCTTCTATGAAAAAGCTGAAGAAGCAGCTCCTGTCTAAACGAATCGAAGCAGGCTACTCAGTCGAACGGTTTGGTAAAAAGAAGAAGTGAACACCCAGCACTTTACATTTTAAATTATGAAAAAATCATATCTCCTCTTCTCTCTTGTCGCCTTTCAAATCTTGGCCTTAGCTGCCAAATCCAAACCAAATGTTTTACTTGTCTCCATTGATGACTTGAATGACTGGGTAGGTTGTATGGGTGGACACCCCCAAGCTAAAACTCCAAATATCGACCGAGTGGCCAAGATGGGAACCCTGTTTAATAATGCTCATTGCCAATCCCCTGTTTGTAATCCTTCAAGGGCAAGTATGATGACTGGGCGCTACCCGCATACTAGTGGGGTGTATTTTTTAAGTCCTGATCTTGAGGAAGCCCCGGTTCTTAAAAACCTAAAAACTATGCCTGAAGTTTTCGCTGATCATGGGTATAAAACCATGGCAGCAGGAAAAATCTATCATACCCGTGATCATCGTTTTTTTCAGAGTTACAAGCCGACTGGTGGATTTGGGCCTCGCCCCAAGAAAAAGATTTCCCAACCACATGGACATCCGTTATGGGACTGGGGGATTTTCCCGGATGATGACAATTTGATGCCTGATATGAAATGTGCCAAATGGGCAGTCGATCAATTGAGTCAGAAACATGATAAACCCTTTTTTATGGGCGTTGGTTTTTATCGTCCGCATGTTCCCATGTTTGCCACAAAGAAGTGGTTTGATATGCACCCGAAAGATAAAATTAAACTCCCCGCTGTACCTGGTGATGACCTTAAAGACCTCAGTCAGTATGCGATTGATCTGACGAATTTAGAGCATGTTTCCCCAACTCATGAATGGGTGACCGGGGCGGGGCAGTGGGAGCATGCCGTTCAATCCTATCTTGCTTCGGTAACTTTTGCTGACCATTGCCTTGGGCTTGTGCTCGATGCCCTCGAGAAAAGTGAATACGCAGACAACACAATCATTGCCTTGTTTTCTGATCATGGGTTCCATCTCGGAGAAAAGGAACGCTGGGCGAAGCGTTCCCTCTGGGAGGACGGAACCCGGGTGCCTGTGGTTGTGGCAGCACCAGGGCATAAGGCTGCCCAAAAGACGAATCGTCCTGCTGAACTTTTGGATATTTTCCCCACCTTGCTTGAACTGGCCGGTTTGCCAAAAGATGAAACTCAGGAAGGACAGAGCCTGGTTCCTCTGATGAAAAAACCTCAGCGAGAATGGAATCATCCCGCGATTACAAGTTTTGGGCTGGGTAATTATTCGGTACGGTCTACCAACTATCGTTTTATCCAGTACTTTGACGGTTCCCGTGAGCTCTACAATCTGAGAGATGATCCTCATGAATGGAACAATCTAATCGATAATCCTAAGATGAAAAAAGTTATCCAGGAACATGCATCCTTTATTCCGCAAAAACAACATCCCATTCTTCCCGGGAAATCCACTGGGCATAAGGCTTATGCCGCAGCGAATGGAAAGCTAAATAAATAGACAATCGAATCATGGATTCTCTTTTCAGAATACATGCAACCATTGTTAGTCTTTTATTTGTTCATCTTGTTGTAAGTGCTGATACGCCAAGCATGATCTTTTTAATGACGGATGATCAGGGTTGGGGGGATGTTGGATACAATGGCCATCCCAAGATTAAGACCCCACATCTTGACGACATGGCAAGGTCTGGTCTTCGCTTCGATCGCTTCTATGCCGGTGCGTCCGTTTGCAGTCCAACTCGAGCTTCATGTATGACAGGTCGCTGCAATTGGCGTGTAAGCATCAATGATCCATCGCGGGCAGATGAGGAGCATTTACCGCAGGAAGAAATTACCTTACCTGAGGCTTTAAAGGAAAAAGGCTATGCAACCGGACACTTTGGCAAGTGGCACTTGGGTGGTTTCGATGAAAAAATGGCGAAAGGACCGGTCCATGTGATGCCGCCATGGAAAGCAGGTTTTGAAGAATGTTTTTCAACCTTCAATGTTTTAGTAACCCACGACCCCTATGCCAAAATCGGCAAGCACGGCATCGAGGGTTTGTATTGGCACAACGGGCGTAACATCCCGTTCGAGGAGGGGCAAAAGGATCCTACCCTGCGTGGTGACGACGCGGCCATCGTGATGAACAAGGCGATTCCTTTCATCCGTGAGCAGGCCGAGGCAAAGAAACCCTTCCTTGCCGTGATTTGGTTCCACAATGTGCATACCCCTCTGGGCAAGAACCCCGAACTGATGAAGCAATACGCGGACTGTTCGGTCAAGGAGCAGATCTACTACAGCAATATCACCGCGGTGGACACCCAAGTGGGAGCCTTGCGCAAGGCCCTCCGCGAGCTCGGCATAGCAGACAACACCATGGTCTGGTTCACCAGTGACAACGGCCCCAACCTGAAGGAAAAGAAGGAGGTGATTTATGCTGAAGCTCAGAATGGAAAATTTAATTATACGCCACTTGGATCCACAGGAGCCTACCGTGGTTGGAAGCGCTTTCTTTATGAGGGAGGTATTCTTATGCCGGGCATCCTCGAGTGGCCCGCCCGGATCAAGAAGCCATTCTCCACCGACCTGCCCGCGGTGACCAGTGACTATTTTCCCACCGCTCTCGCCGCAGCAGGTATTCCTCTACCGGATGATCGGGAATATGATGGCATCAATCTGTTACCCTTAATTGATGGAAAGATGAAAAAACGAAAGGGGATCGGTTTTCATTGCAGGGGGATGGATGCCTGGATTGAGAAGAAATATAAAATCATTCGCATTTCCAGTAAAAAGGAACAGAAAAATCCATGGGAACTCTACGATCTTTTGAAAGATCCTTTTGAAGAGAATAATGTAGCCAAGAAATTTCCAGGTGTGGTGGAAAGAATGAATCAGGAATTTACGGATTGGGCGACCTCCGTACAGGCAGATGAAAAAAAGGTGTTAGAAAAATATCATTCATCCAAAACTAAAACGAAAAAATCAAAATGATGATTAAAATTTATTCAATTCTTCTATGCATCTTTTTAATCCTTCGAGTAAGCGCTGAAAAAAAGCCCAATTTTCTTTTCATCATCGTGGACGATCAGTCCCCGTTGGATCTTAAGATATACAATCCGCGGTCCATTCTCGATACCCCCAATATTGATCGTCTGGCCAAGCAGGGAATGGTCCTGGATGGTGCCTATCATATGGGAGCCTGGGTGGGAGGAGTCTGTACCCCTTCCCGTCATATGGTGATGTCGGGCCGTACGGTTTGGCATGTTCCGGATAAACCGGGTCGTATTATGAATCCTCATGTGACCGATCCCAAGAGAGTGCCTCCTGATTTGGCAGAATATAGTTTACCGGCCGTTTTTAATCGTGCCGGTTATGACACCATGCGCACCTGTAAGAATGGAAACAGTTACGAGGCCGCCAACAAACTTTTCACTGTTCGTCACGACGGT
>NZ_CAXLMO010000037.1:0-42507 GCF_964187635.1 Candidatus Seribacter sulfatis
ATGGAAAAATTGTAATGTGTGCACTCCATGACCCCCAACTCATTTCCAGGTTCGCCGATTTTGCACTCAGTCTAAACCCTGCCCATCCGGAAGGATGGAACTTACGAGAAGTTCAAAAAAAACATGAAGCCTGAGGAAAAAGAAACAAGAATACCATCCGGATTACCAGGTAGAAATTGGTACGATCGCCTTAATCTGCTCAATATTCTAGTGATCCTTTTTCTATTCCTCACCATTTTTTCAGGAAAAAACCTTCTTCAAGATAATCGACCCGCAGATGTAATGGCAGGGGTTCGTTATTTTTTAAAAAAGTTTTTCCCACCCGACTTTTCTGACTTCCCACTTATCTTAGATTCTCTGGGAGAAACTTTTCAAATCGCAATCGTCTCAACCTTTATTGCGGTCAATCTTTCCTTAGTTATTGCCCTTGCAGCATCAAGAAATATTTCGCCCATCTGGCTCGTTCAACTAACTCGAATGTTTCTCAATATAACCCGAACCTTACCCAGCCTGATTTGGGCATTTTTATTCGTTATATTTTTTGGCCCCACTCCCATTGCCGGGGTCTGTGCTCTCACCTTTTACAGTTTGGGCTACCTCGGTAAGTTTTTTAGCGAAAGCTTTGAATCGATGGACATAAAAGTGGCTCGTGGACTGAAGCTTATCGGAGCGAATCCCATCCAGGCTTTTCTTTATGGACTTTGGCCAAATGTGAAAGCACAGGTGTGGAGTCATTCTTTATGGATGCTGGAATATAACATCCGATCGGCCAGTATTATTGGCTTAGTGGGAGCGGGTGGAATTGGAATGGAATTAAATAAGGCGATGGAGATGGCAAGTGGCTTTCAAAAAGTGACTACTATTTTGATCTGCATCCTGGTAATCGTAATTTTTCTCGATCTATTGGGCCAAGCTATTCGTCGCTGGATAACCCAAAAAATTAATCCCAAATCAATCTCGGATTAATTGCTTAAAGAATTTCTCAAAGGAATTAATGGCACGGTCCATTATGGTAAGATTAAAACTTTCATCCGGTGCATGCAAATTGTCTTCGTTTGTAAAAAGACCGATCATCAGGGAGTCTAACCCCGCTAATTCCTTCAAGTCTTGAATAATGGGAATACTTCCCCCTTCCCGTAGGAAGATCGGTCGTGTCCCAAAGCCAGACTCAATACAATCTTCCGCCACAGAAAAGGCTTTCTTCATCAATTCACTCTCCTGACCACTCGAACCTGGCTTACCCGGTGGGATCACAACATAAGGATCTCCTCCCCCCTTCAATTGTACTTCTACCCGAACCGCAGTGGGACAGGCTTCCTCGATCGCTTGCCGAACCTTATTGGCAATATCTTCTGACTTTTGGTCGGGGACTAATCGACAAGTAATTTTAGCAAACGCTTCAGCTGGGATTACCGTCTTCGAACCCTCGCCCTGATAGCCTCCCCCTACGCCATTAAATTCTAATGTTGGACAAAAACGTATTCCCTCAAGTGAAGAATATCCCGGAGGAGGAAAAAACTTGGGTACTCCAAGGAATTTCGCATAGTCCTCCTCTGTAATTGGTAATTTGGCCAATTCTTCGCGCTCCCACTGCTCGGGCGGTCGAACTGCATCATAAAAACCGGGCACAGTCACCCTCCCCTCCTGGTCATGAAGCGAGGCACATGCCTGCATCAAAGCCTGCAGAGGGTTAAGCAATGCACCCCCATGAACTCCCGAATGCAAGTCCTGCTTAGGGCCAAAAATCTTCACCTCCATAGCACTTAAACCACGTAAGCCGGTAGTGACTACCAATTGATCGGCCCCTGGACTGCCAGTATCTGAGACTAAGAGTAAATCCCCTTGTAGTTTTTGTTTATGTTCTTCTAAAAAACCTCGAAAACTCGGACTACCAATCTCCTCTTCACCCTCAATCAAGTAGGTAATATGTAACGGGTAGTCTGGATTATCTCGAAAAACTCGAGCCAAGGCAGACATATGAACAATTTGCGGCCCCTTATTGTCCGCCGCACCCCGACCATAAAGCCTGCCATCACGCTCCACCGCATCAAAGGGGTCAGTCGTCCACAGATCCAAAGGGTCTGGTGGCTGGACATCATAATGACCATAAATCACCAACCTGGGCCAGGACGGGTCTCCACGGGTCGCTAAAATAATAGGATGTACTGGGGTAGGAATTAAATCCACTTCAAATCCAAGTTCCTTAAGACGGGAACAGGCAAATTCACGCGCCCCACTGACGCCGTCCGCAAAGCTTTGATCTGCGGAAACACTTGGAAAACTGACATACTGACGCAGGGCATCAACAGGAGAATCTAATAATATACTCATGGATTTGGTTTTTCCCCGCGAGCCAACTTGGCTTGTCGATAAAGGGCAAGTGCATGGTCCATATTGGACCGCAAAAATTCAATTCGATTTCCGGGATTGGGATGGGTGGATAAAAACTCGGGCATTTTTCTTTTTTTTCCGCCCTGCATTTTTTGCCAGAAAGAAATGGCAGCCCGAGGATCGTAGCCCGCCCGGGCGGCATAAAACAATCCCTTGTGGTCCGCTTCTCGTTCCTGTGAGCGCGAGAAAGGAAGTGCCATCCCCACAGTTGTTCCCACTCCATAGGCTCCGGTGGCAAGAACTCGATCAGTGGTGCTTTTTTTGCGCATTGCCGTATTTAAAATAACTCCCCCCAAGGCAATGCCCATTGCTTGAGTCATTCTTTTGTTACTGTGGCGAAATGCAACATGGGCAATCTCATGACCTATTACCGCGGCCACTTCATCCTCGTTCCCATTGGCCAAGGTAATAAGACCACTATTCACTCCCACCTTCCCTCCGGGCATGGCAAAGGCATTTGGTTCTGCTTTGTTAAAAACCACAAATTCCCATTCTGTTCCTGGAAGGTCGACCTTTGCGACGCCTGCAATCCGCTTGCCTATCCGCTCAATCATGGCCTGGTGAGAAGGATTAGTGGAGAGCCTTTCCGATTTTTTCATCTGCGAAAACTGACTTTTTGAACGCTTGGCTAAGTGCTCGTCAGATAGCATGGCACTTCCACAACTACTGACTAATGACGCCAAAACGATAGTAACCAGAAAACCGGATGCTTTTAAATAGGGGACATTCATATTGATCAGTTTATATAATATTAAAAACTTAAAAAATCACCAATGAATGCAATAATCACTCAAAATATTAATGTCGAAAATGTCGGACCTTTGTAAATGCCATTGCCATACCACGATCATTGGCCGCCGCAATTACATCCTCATCCCGCACGCTCCCTCCCGGTTGAATCGCAGCAGTGGAACCGGCGTCTGCCGCGGCAATAAGACCATCCGGGAAAGGAAAGAATGCATCCGATGCAACCACGGAACCACCTAAGGACAATTCCGCCTCACCCGCTTTCCAAACCGCGATTTGGGAACTATCGACACGAGCCATTTGCCCGGCACCTACTCCTAATGTTCGCTCATCGCCCGCATACACGATTGCATTGCTCTTTACATGACGCACAACTCGCCAGCCAAATAACATCGATCGCCATTCCTGTTCACTGGGCTGCCGATCGGTAACGACTTGAAAGTCCTTGGGATTAATTCTTTTTTGATCCCGATCTTGAGCAAGAAAACCGCCTGGTACTGTACGAATTTCCTGCAAAGTTTCTGCACCAAAACCGGACTTGGAGACCAATAATCGAAGATTTTTCTTCTTGTGAAAAAGTGCAAGAGCCTCCTCTGTAAATCCGGGGGCAATAATAACCTCGCAGAAAATCTCCGAGATCTTGCGAGCCAAACCAATATCCATGGTATTATTCACTACAATAATTCCTCCAAAAGGCGCTTGTCGATCAGTTGCAAAGGCACGGTCCCAGGCAGTTTCCAAATCATCTGCACTTGCTACTCCGCATGGATTAGTATGCTTGAGGATTGCCACTGTTGGCCTTTCAAACTCCCCAATTAAATAAGCCGAGGCAGAAATATCTAAAATATTGTTATAACTTAATTCTTTTCCTTGGAGTTGATCGAAATAATTCAGGAAATCACCATACAAAGCAGCCTGTTGATGAGGATTTTCTCCATATCGCAGAGTCATTGATTTACTGGACTGAAAATCAAGTGTAGACGGAAAACCAGAAATAGATTCCATGTCTGGTTCGTCTTCCACTTGCTTTGAAAAGTATTCACTAATCGCTTTGTCGTAGGAAGATGTTCTTTGAAACACTTTTAATGCCAGCTCCCTGCGTAATCCACTCCAATCATCATCCAGTTTCATCGCATTCAGGACCCGATCATAATCACTTGGATCGCAAACCACAGCTACATCGCGATGGTTTTTGGCCGCACTCCTTAACATGGATGGACCCCCAATATCAATCTGCTCGATTGCTTCCTCAAAGGAAACATTCGCACGGGCTACGGTTTCCTCAAAAGGATATAAATTCACCACCACCAAATCGATCAGGGCAATGTCATGATCTTCCGCCGCTTTTAAATGTTCCGGGTTGTCACGCAGGCAAAGCAGTCCACCATGAACTTTTGGATGCAATGTTTTCACTCGGCCGTCCATCATCTCCGGAAATCCCGTCCTGTCACTGACATCGCTTACAGGGATGCCCTCCTCTCTCAATAATCGAGCAGTCCCTCCAGTGGAAAGAAGCGTGAAAGAATGTTGATCAACTAAATTTCGGGCAAAGGGAACCAAGCCTGATTTATCACTAACCGATAGAAGTGCGAATTTTTGCATTCTTCCTTTCTGTTTTCTCTGAGCTGAGGTGCAAGCGTTTTTCACATTTTTTTTACATTCTTGTGAATTAGTTCAAAAAGAATTGGTCTTTCTGCCAAGCCTGTTATGGTATGATTAACTAGAATAATATTGTGAATGAAGAAAGTACAGAATTAGAAGGACTACACGCGTCCCTAGACAAATTGGTTCATCATAAAGAAAAATCAACTGTTAAGGGGATCAACTTACATGCCTTCATTTACTTTATTACCATCCGAAATCTGAGTGACCGGAAAGTTTCTCTTCTGGGTCGAAAATGGATTATTGCCAATAGCGACGGAACCACCACGGTGGTGGAAGGAGATAAAATTGTGGGAGAAACTCCGACAATTGGTCCGGGTGAATCATTTTCCTACAACAGTTATCATGTCACCCACTTGTCCGCGGAAGCATCTGGCTCGTTCCACGGGTTGGACGAATTAAACAAGAAAGTTCATGTGAAAATTAATCCATTCAGACTTGATATACCCGACGAGCCCGAATTTGACCCCTCTCATTCATGAAACTCATTGACTTGAACCCGCATGGCGGAATTGGTGCTAATTGCACAGTTTGTGAAGTGGGAGGCTTTCGCTTTGCAATCGACTCTGGATTGCATCCCAAGTATGCGGGCAAAGATTCCATTCCCAGGCACGCGGTCCTAGATCGGGACACTCTCGACTTTATCATCCTGACCCATTGCCACTTAGACCACCTGGGAAGTTTACCACTGCTATCTCGCGAACATCAGGATGCTCCGGTCCTAATGAGTTATCCGAGCTCTGTGCTCGCTCGAAGAATGCTATCCAATTCAATTTCCGTGATGAAAAGACAACGGAATGAACTCAATTTAACTGAACTTCCGCTTTATGGAAGAGACGACCTGACCTCTCTTTATGATCGCGTCAAAATTCTCTCGATCAAACGTCCATTTAGGTTGGAAAAGGATGGACGGGCAATCGATGTAGTGCTTCATCATGCAGGTCATGTGGCAGGCGCAGTGTCCGTAGAAATTAAAACACCCAAAGAGAGAATTCTTTTCACCGGAGATATTCTTTTTGACGGAAGCCGTACATTGGATGGTGCCGAACCCCTCCTTGAAAAAGTGGATACGCTGGTAACCGAGACCACTCGTGGCCTTTCTGTTCGAGAACCATCCCGCCAGCGGGAATCGGAAATGTTAAACCTCCTCGAAGAATCCAGCAAAACATTATCCCGTGGTGGCTCTGTCCTCATACCCGTTTTTGCCTTGGGTAGAATGCAGGAAATGCTTTCCGTTCTGGACGATGCATTCAAGCGAAATGCCCTTCCCAAAGTACCTGTCTTTTGCTCGGGCTTAGGAATGGACCTAGTGAATCACTTTCACGAAATTTCTAAAAACACCAACCGGGTTCGTTTTAACCGAAAAGTACTGAGGAGCTTAGGTGCCCGTCCTCTCCCCCGAAAGCTTGAGCCCGGTCGCGAACCTCCCATGCAAGGAATTTACCTGGTGAGCAGTGGAATGCTGGTCGAGCATACCCCGTCTTATGTAATGGCATCTTCCATGCTTGGCGATGACCGCAACTCCATACTCTTTGTCGGGTACTGCGATCCCAGTACGCCGGGAGGGCAACTTCTCCAATCAGAACCAGGAACACCATTTGAATTTAATGCATACAATCATATCGAGCCAATTCGGGCTAAAATTAGACAATTTGATCTAAGTGGGCATGCAGACCGAGATCAATTAGTCGCCTACGCGGAAAAACTAGCCCCCAAGAATATTTTCTTACACCATGGCGACCCAGAGGCGCGGGAATGGTTTACCAATGCCCTTGCACCAATCGGGGCGAAAATCATCAACCCAGAACCACTTCAATTTTATGAAACCTGAAAACTCCGAACAATCTCCGCTTGCCGAACAGCTCAATCAAGTCTTTGTCCGCCCATCGGGGCGTGCAATCGATGAGATGCGGCAAGTTACATTTCAAACTAATATAGCCCCCCATGCAAACGGGTCAGTACTATGTTCATTTGGGGACACTCAGGTAATCTGTGCGGCCATGGTCGAAGATCGAATTCCAGGTTGGATGCGGCAACAAAAAGTGGGAGGAGGCTGGCTCACAGCCGAATACAGCATGCTCCCCTACTCCACACTTACACGTAAAGATCGCCCTATCAGCAAAGGAAAACAGGATGGTAGGAATATCGAAATTCAACGCCTGATTGGACGTTCATTACGGGCGGTATTAGACTTAAAGAAATTCCCAGATAAAACGCTGTGGATCGACTGCGATGTACTTCGTGCCGATGGCGGTACCCGGACAGCATCTATTACCGGAGCCTGGCTTGCCACTCGCATTGCGATTAATGGTTTATTAGAAAAAGGAAAACTGAAGGAAGATCCGATCCTTGACCACCTTGGCGCAATCAGTGCGGGTGTCTATAATGATCGCTGTGTTCTTGATCTTGACTACCCAGAAGACCGCGACGCCTCGGTCGATGCCAATGTGGTCATGACTGGGTCTGGGAAATTTGTGGAGATACAATCATCCGGGGAGGAAGCCACTTATTCACGCACCCAACTCGATGAACTCCTTGCACTGTCAGAAAAAGGGATTGGGGAATTGGTGGAAATGCAAAAAAGCCACCTGTAATCAAGGTTTCAATCGAACCTACTCGATTTCTTCATTACTTAAGTCAAGGGGCTCTTCGATTATTTCCCCGAGTTCTACTTTAATATAACGAATTAAAGTATTGGGGCCAAGGGGGGCGACTCCCGCGAATTGAATCGTAACTTCGGGATAAATATAAGCTGCACCATCTTGCGAAACTTGATCTGAATAAATGCACAGGTTCGAATATTTACGAATCATCAAGTTTCCATTTCTCATCTCCTCGAATCGGACTCCTGCATCTTGTAAGACTTTGATAAAAGGACCCAGTTTCTTATCGCGGGCATGTTGCTGAGTAAAAATAAAGAGCACTTCTTTTTCCACAGTATCAAAAATCGAATTTCCTTGTGGATCAATTTTCTTCGAAGTCTGTTCTATGGTTCCGTTGTAAGACAATTGATTATTTTCAAACACTAGCTTTGCATTCTCTGTCTCCTCTGCGCGCAAGGCTAAATCTTCCCAAATCAGCCTTTCGACTTTCCTTTTAATCGATTCTTTTTCGCTCCCCAGTGTCAATCCGACTGATTGAAAGAGGTTTTCCAAGTCCCCGATCACAAACTCCCGACTCTCGCCCTGTAACGAGCCCATGAAATCATTTTCATAAATACTTCGCTCCCAAGTTATTGGTCCAAAACGAACAGATTGTGGAATTTCACTGACGAAAAAACCATCTCCTTCGAAAATAATGGCGATCCCCCACTGATTATTAATCCAACTTAATGTATCAACAAGAGCTTCTTTCTGATTGATTCCCCGCTTGGCATAATCAAATAAAGCAATCGCTAGGTCGGCAAAAATTTCATGACCTGAAATCTGACTTTTTTCAAACCTAGCTGTTATGAAATTTACTACCCCTGTGCTGTCATTCGCCCTTCTTATCCAATCTTCTTCCTCGCCCGCCAACTCCAATAATTTCGCCAAAACCGGATCAACTTCCTCGTCGAGCAAAAGGTCATTTACCATCGGGAGAGGATCAACCTGAATGTCGGGGGTTTTCTCCCCATTCTTATAAGTTTCCTCAAATCGTTCCAATCCATTCCTCGACCATTGAATTCGCTTACCGTCGAGCTCTCCGTTCTTATAAACCCCCTCATCATATTTCTGTCCGTCCTTACTCCATAGAGAATAAGGCCCATTTTTGATTCCCTCCAGATAAAAGACCTGTTCTATTTTTTGTCCGTTGTTATGCCACGATACTCTCTGTCCATGTAGCTGCCCGTTCACGAAAGATTTTTCTTCTTCCTTCTGATTGTTTTTATAAAACCGAATCGACAATCCATTCAAAAAGCCGGAACGATATGATTCCTCCAATTGCCTCTCTCCCGTGTCATAATAGGTGGTCAAAATCCCTTTCCCATTTTCCAGCGATGAATGAGAACACCTCACTCCATCTGGCGTCCATGAAAGGCCTAGAAGAACCTTCCCTTTTTCGTACTGCACGAGTGTACTCAAGGATTCGGAATTGGAATAGGTTGCTTTGATCCAACCGGTGTAAGGCAAATCGGCATCCCTCTTTACCATTAAGCCGTCTGCAATTATAAATGAGCTTTTCGTCCAAGCCCTTGAGGCAATGTCCTTTATTTCCTTATCTCCAATAAATGAAACATCAACCTGTTCATCTCTCGTCTCGACACTATTCCCCCTAAATTGAGCAAACAAATAAAGCCCCACACAAACTAGCAAAAGAAAAAATAAGACAGTGGTTAAAATTACATTTAATGAAAGTCCAGATTTTCGGGCTACAATTACTTTTTGCTCATCCTTCCATTCAACTTCTTTTTGATCTATTATTGAATCAGAATTTAAAAATTCACCTAAATCCAACCATTCTTCATTGCCCACGAGGCAGATCGGATCGGATAAAACAAATTCCCCTGCTTCCACTTTTTCACTTATTTCTTCGCGTGTAAAAGGACCAAGATTTTCTCCCTTACTATTGATCCAATATTTATCCATTTTTTGTTATTATCATTCAATTCAATCCATTACAAGGATGCGTTTATTATATTAATTTATTTAATTTATATAATAAATTTTTGAGTTGAAATTCATACGATTCCTTCATTGCTTCTCTTGATTGAATAAGAGGTCACAGCCTAAAAATACCTCTTTTAGGTGTTTCCCGAAAACACGATTATTGAAAGGAAAGTGCTTCCGTTTCGCAGTTAAGTAAAATTCTTAAATTGAGTGAAGCAAAGAAACCGCTTCCCCAAATCGATCAAAGGCATCTTTACCTCCATGAAGTCGAATACGGTCAAAGACACTGGGATTGGATGGTCGTGGAAAAGTGATTTCCAAGTTTTGTAAAAACGGGGGAAAAAGGTCGCTATGTGAACTAAGGAAGAAAGAATCTTTCTCCATTGTACGGACAATTTCATTTTCTACTTTTTTTCGGTAATCTGGCCCTGGCAAGATGCAGTCTTCTATTCCACATGCAATTACACACAAGAGATTGTCGGGTTCATTTTCTAAATAATTCAACATATCTTGCCCGACAACCTTGTAGGGAATCCTTTCCCCCATTCCCGCTTCCCCGGATAGATAGGATAAAATAGATTTTTCCTGTATGTCGCTGTAAAAAGGTTCGACTGCCACATAATTCTTGGCACCACTTCCACTTGCCAATGCATACCCGTAAGACATCATTCCAGCACCCAATTCGACCACTCGCCTCCCCTTCAGCAGGGAGTGCAGTATTTTACCATTGGGGGTAAAAGACCACTCATAAAGGGCCCGGGTAAACTCGCCCCCGGGTGCGGCAAAGCCAGTACCCAAATCCCTTGATTGACTAAGCCGCTCGCGCCAGTCACGGGAATTACCGCCTGCCTGATTTCCTCCAATCATTGAATCAAAATTCCCGATTGAGCATGTATTGGATTAAATCCTGTAAGAACTGACAATCTCCGCCCACCGCATTCAGCGTTTGAAGAGCATTCTCTGTGTGTTGCGCCGCGAGAAGCCGTGCCTCGTTTTCGCCCTTTAGGGAAACCCAAGTGATCTTCCCGTTTTCACTATCATGATGCGCATCCTTACCTAACTGCGCCGTAGTTTGGGTAACATCGAGCAGATCATCCACTGCCTGAAATGCAAGGCCAAGAGAATGACCAACCCTGCCTATCTGGGTAAGTTTTTTCGAGTTTCGCCCCTCCTTTCCGACGCGGAACCCCATCTGGAGGGAAGCTTCAATCATCGCGGCTGTTTTATTCGAGTGTATATATGAAAGGCTCTCTTCATCTGGGTCATTTCCCTCTGAAAGAAGGTCCTGCATTTGACCACCAACTAATTTTTGACTACCCGCAGTCCGACTGAGCATACAAACTAAATCGAGTCCAAGCTGAGGATCTCCTGCATATGCATTGGCCAGGATTTCAAAAGCGAGTGGTTGAAGCGCATCTCCGGCAAGTATTGCAGTAGCCTCATCAAAAGCTTTGTGACAACTGGGCTCCCCGCGCCTAAGGTCAGAGTTGTCCATCGCGGGTAAGTCATCATGAATCAGGCTGTATGTATGAATGCATTCAATGGCAATGGCAGCGGGTAATGGATCCACTGGATTAGGGAATATTTCGTGAGCTGCTAATACTAAAACAGGACGCAAGCGTTTACCTCCAGCATTCATGCTGTGACGCATAGCCTGATGAAGTACTTCTGGTTGAACTGAGCTTGCAGGAAGTGCTTGCTCAAGCCTTAGGTTGAGCAAGTCCTGCCAATTTTTTAACTTTTGTTGAAAATTCATGTCTTGCGAATTGAAATCACTATGTCATTATATTTGAGTTATGCCAAGTTTGGAAGCGGTGTGTGGAAGGCTTTTTGGTCACCCGGGTTGGGTGTCCAAGGCTTTATGGGGGGGTGCATTATGCTTCATTCCCGTTCTCAATCTATTTTCTTTAGGTTATCTTCTGGAATACACTGTTCGTTTGCGTCAAAATAAGGAATGGCATTTACCCGATTGGAAAGAAATGGAACCTGTTTCCCTTTTTTCCGGAGGCTTGCAAGTTTTTCTACTTATCCTTGCTTACGCAGGATGCCCAGTTTTAATTGGCCTGCTTGCAAGTATGCTCGTGGATTTACTCACCTTCAGCTTCCTTGGTATAGTAAGTTACTTTCCATTGGCAGCGGGTGCATTTGTCGCCCCTTTTCTTTTTCTATCTTCCATGCATGTATTCGTTCGAGACGGTTTATATTCGGATGCATGGAGGGTAAATCTTGTATTACAAGTTGCCAAGGCTATGGCACCGAAGTTAATTCTCCCGATTATTGCCTTTTGGGGTGTCCTGTTACTGGCTGTTCCCTTATACGGCTTTTCGTTCTTTCTTGGCATATGGGTTTTACTGGCCTATTCAAGTGCATTAAATTTTTCGAAAATAAATCAGGATTGATTTAATCTTCACTTATTCAGTCCCCTTTTTTAAACTATGCCTACTTACGACTATAAATGCCAAGCTTGCGGACATGACTGGGAATTATTTCAGTCCATGAAGGATCCTCACGTGAAGTCTTGCCCCAAATGTAAAAAACGCAAAGCCAAGCGCCTGCTCGGATTAGGTGCAGGAATTATTTTTAAAGGTACCGGATTTTACGAAACTGATTATAAGAAAAAGGCTCCAGGCAAAAAAGGGGATAATTCTGATTCTTCGTCCGAGACATCCAAAACTAAAGAAAAAGAATCCTCTCCCAAAAAGGACACCCAAAAAGAATCCTCCCCCAAGAAGGATAAGGTAAAATCAACCTCGTAAGTATTTCTGTTCACTTACCTAGAATATGGCTACAAGTGCACTCGTTTTACTCGCGGATAATTTTGAAGAAATTGAAGCAGTTGTACCGATTGACCTTTTACGCAGAGCGGAGATTTCGGTAACCGTTGCCTCCTGTACCCAACACTTACTGGTACAGGGCAGGTCGAGAATTTCTGTGCAGGCAGATTGCATGGTACAGGAATTGGGGGAACAACAATTTGATCTTATCGTATTACCAGGTGGTCCTGGTGTTTTCAAATTGAGGAAAAACCGACTAATTCAAAAAATTATTCAAAATTTCAACAATGAAAAAAAATGGATTGGGGCAATATGTGCGGCCCCCCTGCTTCTTCTTGATGCAGAAGTCTTGGGGAATTCAAAATATACTGCCCATTCAAGTGTTGTGAACGAACTCCCCCACATCATTTCCGGTCAGGATGTAGTCTGCGATGGCACGATTATAACTTCTCCGGGTGCTGGTACTGCAATTGCGTTTGGATTGGCCTTAATCGAAGCACTGGCCGGTTCTGACCAAGCAAACTTAATTGCAGATTCAATCCATGCCCCTCATTCAAAATTAGGAATTGATTAATTGAAAGCATTTAGACGTTTTGCCAAAAAAGAACGGGCCGCACGATTGGAAGAGGTGGCAATTCCGAATCTTCAAAAAAACGATGTCTTAGTAAAGGTATCACATTGTGGGATCTGTGGGTCCGACCTTCATGCTTGGCTCAATCACAAGGGGTATGAATCAGTCCTACCAGAGGTCACCTTTGGACATGAATTATCAGGTACTATCGTACAATCAACTGTTCAGGATGGAAAGTACCATGTGGGGCAAAAAGTCGTCATGATTGCCCTGCAAACTCAACATGACCCGAGTGATCCCTTTTGCCAAAATGGCCTACCACAGCTCTCCCCAAGAAGAAGAGTACAAGGACTGCATTTGGATGGAGGAATGGCAGAATATATTGCCGTGGAGGAAGAATTTTTACTGCCAATCCCTGAGGGTTTATCAATGGAATTAGCGGCACTGACTGAACCTCTTTCCGTCGCAGAACATTGTATTGAAAACCGTACATCTATTCAAAAAAATGACCGTGTTGTGGTCAGCGGCCCAGGCATCATTGGAATGCTATGTGCAATTTCAGCCCGCTCACGCGGAGCGGAGGTCGTAATGGTGGGAACAGAAATGGATGAAGAAATCCGCTTGTCAGCAGCCAGAAAACTTGGTTTTGAAACTATTATAGTGGGTCCACAACTAACTCCTTTATGCAAACAAGTGGAGGAAAAATTTCCAGGCGGAGCGGATGCATTGGTGGAAGCATCAGGAGCACCGGTCGCATTAAGTGAGGCATGGCGTTCGGTTCGACCCAATGGAACAGTCACTGCCATTGCACTCTACTCTCGTACCATCGACTTAGACCTCACGCAATTTCTTCGCAAACAAATTGATCTCCGCACGAGCTATGCCTCCTCTAAACCTGACTACCTTCGTGCATTTGAACTGTTTAAGAACGGACAAGTGAATGCAGAAGACTTGATTAGCAATTACCAGTTAAAAGATGCAGAGCAAGGATTTAAAGACAGCGAGAATTTACGGGTAATGAAAGCGGTACTTAACTGTCAAAAGTAAGAAAAACGCGAGAGGGGCTTTGTTTTTGTGGCTTTGGTTTGAGGGACTACCAATCAGTAGCCAAGAACTGTACCAAAAACTTAAGAAAAAGGGTGTACTCGTAGTTATCCAGTCACTACTTTTTTCCTGGGATGGAAAAGAAACCTCGAGGGAACTTAAAATCTATTCCGACTGATTATTTTCTGCGACTGCAGGATCAATCTGACCTGAAGTTCCACCGGTCACGGGTAGAGAGTTTTTTGTAGCATTAGCCTCGCTCACTTCTACTGGTGCAGGGGGAAGTAAAGGAACACTGGAATTAAGATCTGCAACTGGTTCTTCTGGTTTTGGTATTACTTGTAAAAGCTCAACTTCAAATACCAAAGTTTCATTAGGACCGATCGAGTTACTTCCATTCTCTCCGTAAGCAAGGTCAGCAGGTATGTACAATTTCCACTTTGCACCCTCTTTCATAAGTTGAAGCGCTTCAGTCCAACCTTTTATGACACCACTTACCCCAAAAGAAGCTGGTTCATCACGATCAACTGATGAATCAAAGACCTCTCCATCGATTAGAGTACCATGGTAATGGACCTTCACCGTATCCTCACTGCTTGGAATTATTCCGTCCCCTTTCGTAATCACTTGATATTGCAATCCACTTTCTAAAGAAACCACATTCTTTCTCTTTCCATTTTTTTTCAAAAATGTAATGCCCTTGGCTAAATTCAAGTCGGGTAAGGATTTAGCAACCGCAAGAAATTCATTGGTTTTAATTAAATCTTCCAAACGGGAAAGAAAATAGGATGCATTACTATCACCCGCCAACTTTTCCTTGTGTGAAGAAAGGGAGTCCATGTCATTTTCTGCCAATGACTGAAGAGCAAGTAAAAATCGGGCTTCCTGTCGATCTGCGGGTAAATAACTGGAACTTGTTGCTAAGTTTTCCAAGACAACTTTTCCTTCAGCTCCTTTCATTCCTTCATCTTTAAGTAATGAAACGGCTTGCCCTAAAAGAGCCCTCCCCGCAAGTGGATCACTTCCTAATTCCGTAACCGCCAACTTAAAATTCTCCGCCGATAAACTGTACCGCTTATCCCGATACTGAATCACCGCTGCCCGGTAACGGGCAACTCCGGCAAGAGTATCGTCGTAATCAGACGCGAATGATAAAAAGCGGTCTTCTGCACCTTCTGAGTCTATACTCGCAGAAAGAAATCGGTAGGATCGTTCGGATTGTGTATTCCGCTCAGAGCGATCCCAATAATAGTAAAAACTTACACCAAATAAAATTGCACTAAGAATTATAAATAGCGACTTCTTACTCTTATTCCACGCGTCTGCCTCGCTGTAACTGTGTTCAGCAGCCTGTTCGGCAGATAGCCCCTCCTGGTCATTTTCACCAGGAATGGTGGTATCGTTGTTTTTTTCGGATTCGGATTCTTTATTAGTGGCCATGGAACAGTTTATGGAAAAGGGAATATAGTCCCTATTTTTTAAATAAAGTCAACGGCTAGGTTTCAGAAGGCACGCGATGAAAAACTCATGAATAATTGATTCTTTGTAATTCAATTGAAAAAAAAAGATCGGTCAGTCCAATTTCGGCTGATCCCAAAAGCGATAAGGATCTTCCAACCTGACCATTTCTTTCAGTAAAAGTTCTTCCATCTCCACTAATTTTTTTGAATAACTCGATAAATTGGCTAAGTTAATCTGATTCTTTTTCGGTTGATTTCCAGTCTTCTGAATTACTTCTTTTGAATGATGTTCGATTACTAATTCATCTGGGTTTTCCTTGAGGTTAAAAAGTTGAGTCTCGCGGACTTGTCCATCTAGTGTGTCGTACTTGATTAATTTCCAATCTCCTTTACGAATCGAGCGCATCCCCGGTTTTGTACCTCCGCAATATGCTCCGTATAGGAGTGGACGAATTATTTTCTTTTTTCCCATCAAGACAGGCTTTAAACTTTTACCCTGAGCAGTTTTGGGTATAGGTATGCCTGAAAGCTCACATAGTGTGGGCAAGATATCAAGCAGGTAACTATTGCCCGCATTTCGACTCATGGGCTTTATCCCTGGACCACTTACGATAAAAGGAACTCTCCAGGAATGTTCATAAAGATTCTGCTTCCCCATTAAGCCGTGCCGACCAACCGCAATTCCGTGGTCCGAGGTATAAAAAATATAGGTATTTTCAAACTCTCCGATTTCCTTCAGCTTGTTGATTACTAATCCAACCTGATCGTCAATATTTTCGATACAAGCGTATTCCCGGCCCAATTCATTTCGTACTGTTGCTTCAGTTCGCGAGGTCTTCACCCCGGGAACATTAACCTCATCTCTTAGCTTCGGGTGACCATGATGAAAAGGATGAGCAGGGAGCCAGGAAATGGGTAGCTTCGGAGCTTTGCGATTGATCGTGGTAGGAGGATTCTGAAGATTTTCTGCACCGTACTTATCCAGTAAATCATTTCTTCCATTACGGGCATCATGGGGGTGAGAAAATCCAAAGTAAATGAGGAAGGGTTTTTCTTCTTTTCGTACACGTCTTTCCTCGAGGTATGAAAGAACCTGACTACCATGCCATTGACTGCCACTGTCTTCATCTGCATTCCGGCAGCTTTTATCTTTTACAATTTGAAAAAGTTCGTTTGCCAATCCATAGCTGTTTCCATTTTTACATGTTCTAAAGGTTTCATATCCAGCACGATTAAATACTGCTGGTAGGGTATTTTGGAGAATCTCTACTCTCGGGCCCCTTCCCTCTTCCTGTTTACGATGCTTTTTGCCACGGGGAGGTAAGTTCCAAAGTGTGCGACCACTCATAATCATGGTGCGAGATGGCGAACAGACTGCACCGCTCATTGACCCCATATGATAAGCCTGATCTAAAACCATACCCGAAGAAGCCAACTTATCAATGTGCGGTGTTTGGCATACTTTATTACCATAACTGGATAAGGTATGAGGTGCCTGATCATCAGTGAGAATGAATAGTATATTCGGTTTTTTGGCTAAAACTGAGAATACAAACAAGAAGAGCATTATTGCAGAATGTTTCATAATACCACCCCTAGTATTTCAGACGGGATCGGTCAAGTTGCACAAGACTGGGTGAAACAAAAAAAATTATAATGTCCGAATCAAATATCACCTGGGAGAGTAAACTAAGGACTAGTTCCCCGTAGTAAAAACCAACTTTTGGCAGCGCTGAAAAGGTGGGAAGGATATTAAAAAGGAGAAGAAAATAATACCCGTATCCGGTTAATCGAACACAACTGTTTTGTTTTGATAAACCAGTACTCGGTTTTGCAAATGCCTACGGACAGCAGTGGAAAGAACCAACTTTTCAAGGTCGCGTCCTTTTTCGATTAAATCCTTTGGACCGTGTCGATGACTAACCCGGTTGACATCCTGTCCGATAATCGGACCTTCATCCAGGTCTTCGGTTACATAATGGGCAGTTGCCCCTATCAACTTCACACCCCTAGTGTAAGCTTGATGGTAGGGTTTCGCACCCGCGAAGGAGGGAAGGAAGGAATGATGGATATTAATTACCGGACAACCTACATTTACGAGAAAGTCTTTACTTAAAATCTGCATGTACCGGGCCAACACCAACAGTTCTATTTTCTGATCACGAATCCATTGAATTTGCTTGGCTTCCTCTTCCTTCTTATTTTCTGAGGTCAGGTTGAAGTAGTGGAAGGGAAGTTGATAGGAGGCGGAAATGTCTTCTAAGTCTCTGTGATTGGACAAAACGCCAGTTAATTCAGCATTCCACTCGCCTGATCTGACTCGCAATGCAAGGTCGTGCAGGCAATGATCTGCCTTGGATACCATTACCCCAATTTTGGGCCGGTCATTATGATAACCTATCCGTACAGTCATGCTTAATTCAGACTGTACCATTTCCTGGAAAGCAGTCCCCTCCTCTACCGGGTCACTTCCTAAGGAACATTCCCATTCAACCCGTTGAAAGAAAACATTTTCCTGACGGTCGAGGTGTTGGTCAGCATGTAGTACATTGCTTCCGCGTTCATGAATCCATCCAGCCACCCTTGCGACAATTCCGGGTCGATCCGATCCGTAAAGCAGGGCAGTAATTGAATTCATGAAAAATCAGGACCTGGAATAATCCTGCAAAGACTTCACCGAAAAATTTCGATCCTTAAGCGAACGAATGCCATCCAACGCTGCAAAAGCGGAGCCTAGTGTAGTAATTACTGGAACACCGTGCAGGACAGCTTGGCTACGAATGCCATTTTCATCCCGTCTTGGAATTAATCCAAGGGGGGTATTGATTACGAGATGGATTTTTCCATTCTTGATCAAATCGGCGACATTAGGTCGCCCTTCACTGATACGCAAAACACTCTCTGCTTCTATCCCATGTTCTTGTAAAAAGGCGGCAGTTCCTTCAGTGGAATAAAAAGAAAAGCCAAGCTCAGATAATCCCCGGGCAACAAGGAGGGCTTTTTCTTTATCGGAATCCTTTACACTTAGAAAAACATTGCCCTCAAGGGGTAACGAGGGCTTGGCAGCCATTTGAGTCTTGGCAAAAGCAATTCCAAAATCTTCGTCCTGCCCCATTACTTCACCTGTACTTCTCATCTCTGGTGTCAGTACAATCGGAGAACCGGGGAAACGGCTAAAGGGAAAAACAGATTCCTTAATCGCCCAATGCTTGGGGATAACTTCTTCGGTAAAACCAAGGTCTTTCAGTTTGGCACCTGCCATTACACGAGCCCCTAATTTAGCTAAAGGCACACCGATTGCCTTGCTGACAAATGGAATTGTTCGTGAAGCACGAGGATTTACCTCAATCAGAAATAATTCACCTCCTTTGATCGCGAATTGGATGTTCATTAGGCCAATTACCCCCAAGGCTTTTGCTAAATCATGAGAAGCTTGTCGGACCTCATCAATCATCTCCTTTGCTAATTCATGGGGAGGCAGAACCATTGCCGCATCCCCACTATGCACTCCTGCAAATTCAATATGCTGAAGCATTCCCCCGACCACCGTAGTTTCGCCATCGGAGATACAATCCACATCTAACTCGATTGCTTCCTCAAGAAACTTGTCCAACAGTACCGGTTTACCAGGAGCCACCGCAAATGCCTCCTTCACCACCTTCTCCAGTTCATTCTCGTCATAAACGATGAACATTCCACGACCGCCCAAGACAAAAGAAGGGCGTAACAAAACGGGGTACCCAATACGTGCGGCGGCATCTTTTGCATCTTCCGGTCTGAGGGCAGTTTCATTATCTGGTTGTTTAAGACCTAACTGATTCAGAATTTGCTTAAATTTCTCACGATCCTCCGCCAAGTCAATACTTTCGGGGGAAGTTCCGATCACATTAACGCCAGCCTTTTCTAATCCACTGGCCAAATTAAGGGGAGTTTGTCCACCATATTGAACAATTGCACCGTCACACTTTTCCTGATGGTAAACCTCCAATACATCTTCAAGAGTGAGGGGTTCAAAATATAATCGATCCGATACATCATAATCTGTGGACACTGTCTCTGGATTAGAATTCACCATTACTGTTTCAAAGCCAGCCTCTCTCAAAGCAAAGGAGGCATGGACACAACAATAATCGAATTCAATTCCCTGCCCGATTCGATTCGGCCCCCCACCAAGAATCATAATTTTCTTATTACTGGATCGAATAATTTCATTCTCATCACCATAAGAGGAGTAAAAATACGGAGTAAAAGCTTCAAACTCAGCAGCACAGGTATCCACTAATCTAAAAGTCGTGTGGATTCCTAATGATTCTCTGCGTTCTTTAACCGCGGGAGGTTCACAGGACCAAAAATCTGCTAGTTGACGGTCCGAAAAACCAAACTCCTTGGCACTTCTCATTAATTCATAATCAACCCCGTCCAAAGTGGTTTCCTTCAAGATCGATTCGAGAGAATAAATTTCACTCAGTTGTGCGGTAAACCAAGGATCAATTCCAGATTTCTGTGAGATTTCCTCAGCAGTCATTCCTGATTCATACGCGCAGTAAAGGTACTGCGGACGTTCGGCAGAAGGCCTTTTTACGCCGGCTCGGATCAACGAGGAATCCAAATCAATCTCAGACAATTTACCTGCCTCAAACCCTTGCAGTCCAATTTCTAAAGAACGCAAGGCTTTTTGAAAAGATTCTTTAAAAGTACGCCCAATTGCCATGGCTTCGCCAACGGACTTCATCGCTGAAGTTAAAGTCGAATCCGCTTCTGGGAATTTCTCGAAAGTAAAACGGGGAATTTTGGTAACCACATAATCAATTGATGGTTCGAAACAGGCTGGTGTTTCCTTGGTCACATCATTTTGTAATTCATCCAGCGAATATCCCACCGCTAATTTCGCCGCAAATTTGGCAATAGGAAATCCAGTTGCTTTAGAAGCAAGTGCCGAACTTCTGGAAACACGGGGGTTCATTTCGATCACCACCATTCTTCCAGTCTTCGGGTCCGTTGCAAATTGAATGTTACTTCCTCCTGTCTCCACGCCAATTTCGCGAATGCAGGCAAATGAGGCATCTCTCATTAATTGATATTCTTTATCCGACAGTGTCATCGCAGGTGCGACTGTGATCGAATCTCCTGTATGAACCCCCATGGGATCGAAATTTTCAATCGAACAGATAACCACACATTGGTCTTTGTAGTCGCGCATGACCTCCATCTCATACTCTTTCCAACCAAGAAGACATTCTTCCACTAAAACCTGATTGATGGGAGAAGCATCGAGACCCATGCGAAGCATTTCATCAAACTCCTCGCGATTGTAAGCAATCCCCCCTCCCGTTCCACCCAGGGTAAAGGCAGGTCTTAAAATAATCGGAAAGTCACCTAGTTTGGAGATACAATCGTGTCCTTCCTCAAATGAAGTCACCGAAAAAGAAAGTGCTACATCCAAGCCAATCTCAAGCATTGCCTGCTTAAATAGTTCACGATCCTCGCCTTTTTTAATTGCTTCCGGTTTTGCCCCAATCATTTCGACTCCGAATTCGTCGAGGATTCCGGCATGAAATAATTCAAGAGATAAATTGAGTCCTGTCTGTCCGCCAAGAGTAGGCAACAACGCGTCCGGTCTTTCCTTCTCGATTATTTTGCGAACACTTTCAACAGTGAGTGGCTCGACATAAGTTGCGTCTGCAAACTCTGGATCAGTCATAATCGTGGCCGGATTACTATTGACCAAAGATACACGGTACCCCTCCTCCCGCAAAGCCTTGCAGGCTTGAGCTCCACTGTAATCAAACTCGCAAGCTTGACCAATGATTATTGGGCCAGACCCGATTATTAAAATGTGATTGATGTCGTTTCTTCTAGGCATGCAGAGTTCTGTCGATAATTAAGGGCAAAAAAAAACCCCATATGGAGTCTTTCTTAAAATATTTTGTGCGATTAAATCAAATCCAATTTTAAAAAAAAGTTTAGGATGCCTTTTTTTTACATTTTGAACAACAAAAACCGATAGTGAGAGTTTTTCGTACTGGTTTTGCCGAGAAAGAACAGGATTTGTTATTCGGTTTAGTTTTTTTGATAAAGGCACTCACATTGGCTGCCGCTTTTTTAAGGCAGTTTCCGCAACAAACTCCATAGGATAATGTCTGAGCAGGATCTACTTTTTTACTAGAGATCGGGCATTTTGAATTTATCGTCTTGACCGAGTTAGGTACGGCGAAAGAAAAGTTAAATATTAAAAAAATGGGCAATAATTTAATGATAAGCATCTTTTTCTGATATTTCATTAATTGAAAAAGACAAGATTTGTTTCAAACAAACTATGCAATCGGGGGTAGCCCACCCCCAATAAGTTCGATCAATGCATCCCTTACCTTTTGTCCACCCGAGACGATCTGTAAGGTTTTTCCAATACTGTTCCAATTCTTGAGACATTCGATAATCGAGTCTACTAAGTCTTCCCGTGGCAAGTAACCATGAAAGCCTAAATCTTCGGCCACCTGGACCCGACCTGTCCCCCGTTCATTGATTAAGGTACCGGGAGCAAGTATGGTGTAATCTAACTGCGAGGAACGGAGTCTTGAGTCGGCAACGCCCTTTGCTCTTAAATAGTGCTGGATCCGGGGAGAGTTACTATTCGGGTCTGCTCCAATCGCACTGACCATAATAAATCTCTTTACCCCCGCACTTTCACAATCCCCTATCAATCGAACCGCAGAATTTTGGTCTACATCGGTCGTTTTCTCCGGACCAGTTTGATTGCCAGAGCCGGCAGTAAATACCACCGCGTCAAGCCCCGGAAGGAATGAGGCAATGCCGTCTTCCAAATCGCCCAGAACAGAGGGAACTCCAAGTGCGGTAAATTTTGTTTGCTGACGGGCATCCCGAATTAACCCGACAGGAGAAAAACCGGAAACACCCCATAATTTACCGCATAAAATTGTGCCGACTTTTCCGTTTGCACCTGCAATTAATATTTTCACGATTTAATTCCCTAACCCTTGGTGGTTTAGATTGCAAGATATCGATGGTTAGAATTTGTTCGTCTATCCACGCTGTTATCATTAGCATAATAATCTTTTTTTACCAATGACCCGTCCTGTTAGAACTCGAATCGCCCCTTCCCCAACTGGCGCTCCCCATGTGGGCACAGCCTACATGGCTTTGTTTAATTTAGCTTTTGCTCAAAAGAACCAAGGCAAAATGGTCCTAAGAATAGAAGATACTGACCAGGAACGGTCCACGGAAGAATCTGAAGATGCAATTCTTCAATCACTCCAATGGCTCGGGATTAAATGGGATGAAGGACCCGACCGGGGCGGTGATTTTGGGCCTTATCGACAAAGTGAACGAAAAGATATTCATTCCGAACATGTCCAGCTTTTACTGGATCAGGGGAATGCCTATCCATGCTTTTGCACTGCCGAGCGTTTGAATGAAGTCCGAGCAAAGCAAATGCAGGCAAAAGAAACTCCAAGATACGACGGACATTGCTTATCATTGAGCAGGGAAGAAGCTCAAAGAAAAATGGACGCAGGGGAAAAGTATGTGGTTCGCCTAAAAATTCCATCGGAAGGACAATGTACATTTAATGATGAACTTCGCGGAGAAGTGACAATTGACTGGAAACAAATCGACCACCAAGTTTTACAGAAATCGGACGGTTTTCCAACTTACCACCTTGCCAATGTAGTCGATGATCATTTAATGGAAATTTCTCATGTGATCCGTGGCGAGGAATGGATTAGCAGTACGCCAAAGCATATTTTACTGTATGAATATTTCAAATGGGACCCTCCCGTATTTGCACATCTACCCCTTCTGAGAAATCCAGATAAGTCGAAACTTTCCAAAAGGAAAAACCCAACGGGAATAAATTATTACCGGGACGCCGGGTATTTACCAGAAGCGATGAGTAATTACCTCGGAATGATGGGGTATACTTTACCAGATCAACGAGAAATCTTTTCAATAGATGAATTATCCGAAAGTTTTGACATTTCAAGAATGAGTCTGGGCGGACCGATTTTCGATTTGGCTAAACTAAAATGGCTTAATGGTCGATATCTTCGAGAAAAATTAACTGGTGAGGAAGTGGTAAAACGCTTGCTCGAATGGAAACTTAACCCCGAGTTCCTCGAAAAAATTCTTCCCCATGCTCTCCAGAGATTAGAAAATTTTTCTGACTTTATCCCCTTGGCTGGTTTTCTCTTTGATGAACACCCGACCCTTCACTTTTCTTCGCTCATTGGAAAGATTGAACCAAGTGACGCCAGTAAATTGCTCAAAGTATGTGAATGGGAACTGGAAAAGATAAACTCATGGGATCGGGATAATATTGCACAGGTTTTTCAAAATATTGCGGAAAAGGAAGAAAAAAAATTAAAGGAAATCCTTCCCCTATTCTTCCAGGCAATCAGCGGCAGTAATGTCTCACTCCCCATTTTTGATTCAATGAATATACTCGGGGTGGATTTGGTTCGTATACGACTTCGAAGAGCTCTTGAATTACTCGCATCTGAAGGAGCCGGACTCAGCAAAAAAGGACTCAAGTCCTTGGAAAAACAATACCGGATACAATATGGTGACCGAATTAATTAATATCCGCCCCACTCTTTACATTCCAATTACAATTAATTTATGAGTTCAGAAAATATTGAAAAAAATCTAGATTTTATTCGCACGCGGGTCAAAGAGGATCAAGAGAGCGGAAAAAACAAAGGTGCAGTCCACACCCGCTTTCCTCCTGAACCAAATGGTTATTTACACCTCGGACATGCAAAGAGTATTTGTTTGAATTTCGGAATTGCCCAGGAATTTGGTGGTCTTTGTAACCTTAGGTTAGATGATACCAATCCGGTGGCAGAGAAGGCTGAATACGCCGAAGCGATAAAGGATGATGTTAAATGGCTGGGTTTCAATTGGGAGGAACGGCTCTTTCACGCATCGGATTACTTCGACCAGCTTTTTGAATGGGCCAAGGATTTAATTAAGTCCAATAAAGCATTTGTATGTGACCTTTCTTTTGAGGAGATGAGAAAAGCAAGGGGGACATTAGTCTCACCGGGAGAACACAGCCCATTTCGTGACCGGACAATCGAGGAAAATCTCGACCTTTTTGAAAAAATGAAAGTGGGTGCTTTTCCGGAGGGTACAAAAACATTGCGGGTCAAGATTGATATGGCATCTCCCAATATGAATCTCCGCGATCCCGTGATCTACCGAATCATTCATAAAGACCATCCTAAGACAGGGGATCAGTGGAAAATTTATCCATCTTATGATTTTGCACACGGACAGTCAGATTCAATTGAAGGCATTACCCACTCGCTTTGTACACTTGAATTTGAACATCATCGCCCATTATACGATTGGTTTTGTGAGAATTTAAAAATCCACCATCCACAACAGATTGAATTTGCCCGACTCAATCTGACTTATGTGGTAATGAGTAAGCGTAAAATGCTTCGTCTTGTAGAAGAAGGCCATGTAAGCGGATGGGACGATCCTCGCATGCCCACTCTCCAAGGAATGAGAAGACGTGGATTTTCTCCTCAAACAATTCTTGATTTTTCAGAACGGGTCGGTTTGGCAAAGCGGGAAAATGTCATCGAAGTTGAACTTTTAGAACATTGCTTACGTCAGGATTTAAATAAAAGAGCTCCCCGAAGACTTGGAGTCTTAAATCCACTCAAACTTACTATCGAAAACTACCCGGACGGTCAGTCCGAAGAGATTGATGCGGTAAATAACCCCGAAAACCCGGAAGAAGGAACCCGAAAAGTTCCATTTTCCAGTGAACTTTTTATTGATCGTAATGACTTTATGGAAGACCCGCCCAAAAAGTACTTTCGTTTAGCACCGGGTAAAGAAGTAAGGCTAAAATATGCTTATTATGTAACCTGCAAAGAATTTCTGACAAATGAGGAAGGAGAAATTACTGAAGTTATATGTACCTATGACCCCGAATCTAGGGGAGGAGACTCCCCTGACGGCAGGAAGGTCAAGGGAACCATTCAGTGGGTAGATGCGAAGACATCTACCCCCACTCAAGTTCGATTATACGATCGATTATTTTCTGTACCTAATCCTGAAGATACTGAAGATGGAGCAGACTTTACAGAGAATTTAAACCCTGATTCCCTCCAGGTAATTGATTCATGCCTTACCGAATCGAGTCTTAACGAAATGGAGACTGGACTCCCGTTCCAACTGGAAAGAATTGGCTATTTTTGTAAAGATAAAGATTCTGTGAGTGCAGGACAACTAATACTTAACCGGACTGTCGCACTACGAGACAGCTGGGGAAAAGCTAACAAATCTTAATACTTAAGTAACAATTCAGCCCTTTTGTGAACTGATTCATGCTTGCCATGATCGAATTATTTGAAAAGATCAAAATTGTTAACTTAACTAACAGCCTAACCAAACAGCCCAAATAAAATCATGAGTAATCAAGATTCACAACCTGATATGAAATTGTTTTGGGGGTGCTTTATCGCCCTCATCACAACTGCGTTTGCATTTATAACGAGAGCATTTCTCGTAAATGCTCAACCTTTTTGGCCCACCACTTTCGGTTTGGATCAAGTTCAAGCACAAGAGTTGTTTGGTGCAGGTATCTGGCCCTTCGCGATTAGTATTATCGTTTTCAGTCTAATCATCGATCAAATTGGTTATCGCGCGGCCATGTTTTTCAGCTTTATTTGCTACGCCCTTTACGCAGTCCTTGCGTTCCAGGCGTACGGTGTTGTGACAGCGGAAGGTTTATCCGGAGACGCACTGAAGGAGGCACAAGCGAGTGCGTACGACTTGCTCTACATGGGCTCAATCATTTTGGGCTTAGGGAATGGTACGGTGGAAGCATTTATCAACCCGGTAGTTGCCACTATGTTTAGTAAAGATAAAACAAAATGGCTCAATATTTTGCATGCAGGATGGCCAGGCGGATTGGTAATCGGTGGGATCTTAACAATCCTCCTTGGAGAACAGGCTGCCGAAGACTGGCGTATCCTGATCTACTTGATTGCGATCCCTGCTGTTATTTATCTTGTTATGCTTCTTAAGGCTAGATTCCCAGTTAATGAAAGAGTTTCATCGGGTACCACTTACAAAGAAATGCTTGCTGAGTTTGGTGCGATTGGAGCTTTGATTGCTGGTTATTTAATCTTTCGTCAGCTAGGTATGGTATTCGGATGGGAAGACAATATGGTCTACGGGCTAACTGCAGTAGCCACCATTGCTTATGGACTTTATTGTAAGTCCCTAGGGCGTCCTATTCTGATTTTTATGTGTATCATCATGATTCCATTGGCGACCACTGAGCTCGGAACTGATGGAGCCATATCCGGCTTAATGGAAGAACCCATGAAAGCAGCTGGCCAGCATCCACTTTGGGTACTCATCTATACCTCTGCGATTATGATGATCCTCCGGTTTTGGTTCGCGGGTCCAATCGTGGCCAAGCTCGGTCCACTCGGTTTGCTTGCAACTTCAGCGGTTTTGGCAATCGCCGGTTTATATCTTCTCAGCACAGCCTCTGGGTTGGTGATGGTTTTTGCCTGTGCTACCCTTTATGGATTTGGTAAAACTTTCTTCTGGCCGACCACTCTTGGTGTTGTTTCGGAGCAGTGTCCAAAAGGCGGTGCTCTTACTCTAAACGCGATTGCAGGTATTGGTATGCTCGCAGTGGGGATCTTAGGAGGTCCAGTCATCGGAAAATTAACCGAAGATTCAATAAAAATTTCTGTAGAGGAAGCATCTTCTGTTGAAACCTACCAATCAATCTCCAAGGATAGCACTTACTTCTTGGGTGATTATACTGCCGTAGATAATGAAAAGGTGGGAAAACTTGCTAGTGAAAAGAAAGCTGAAGTGGAAGAAAGTATTCAAAAAGGAAAACAAGGCTCACTCAAGAGTGTTGCTATCTTTCCTTTCTTTATGCTCATTTGCTATATCGTTTTAATTATGTATTTCAAAAACAGGGGCGGTTATAAACCGGTTGAATTGTAAAATTTCTTTTCATTTAACTTTACAAGAAAAGCCATATCCTTTGGGATATGGTTTTTTTGTTTCTCCCACCCTTTAATTAACTAAACTTATATATATAAAATTATGGCTACAAAAAAACCATTACGTATTGGACTAATTGGCTACGGATTCATGGGAAGAACCCATTCGAATGCATTTCGTAAGGTACCCAATTTCTTCGATTTAAAATATGAACCTCAACTTGCCGCGGTTTGCGCTCGTAATAAAGACCGTGCCGAAGCATTTGCCTCCCAATGGGGCTACGAATCAGTTGAAACTGATTGGCGGAAGCTCATTGATCGCGATGATATTGATGTAATTGACATTGCAGCACCCAATAATGTACACCACGAAATTGCAATCGCTGCCGCCAAAGCAGGGAAGGCAATTCTTTGTGAAAAACCACTCGCACTTAATTGTAAAGAAGGCGAGGAAATGGTTCGTGAAGTCGAAAAGGCAAAAGTTCCCAATATGGTCTGGTATAACTACCGCCGTGTACCAGCTGTTTCACTCGCGAAAAACATGATCGAAGAAGGTCGTTTAGGGAAAATTTATCATTACCGCTCGAACTTCCTTCAAGATTGGACCATTAATACCGATCTCCCCCAAGGAGGAGAAGGCTTGTGGAGATTAGATGCGAAGGTGGCCGGTAGTGGAGTCACTGGTGATCTTCTTGCCCATTGCATTGACACTGCTATCTGGTTGAATGGTCCGATTGTTGAAGTCAGTGCAATGACTGAGACTTTTGTGAAGGAACGCGTTCATGCCAAGACGGGAAAGAAGCAAAAGGTCACGATTGATGATGCCTGTGCATTTCTTGCTCGCTTTGCTAATGGATCGCTCGCAATTTTTGAATCGACCCGTTATGCACGCGGTCACAAAGCATTGTATACTCTTGAAATCAATGGTGCAGATGGCTCCCTTGCTTGGGATCTACACGATTTACACCGTCTTGAATATTATGATTACGACAAAGAGGATCCTAAGACACGTGGTTGGCGTTCCATTCATGTAAGTGATAACGGCGGTGAGCATCCCTACATGGATAAATGGTGGGTTCCTGGTCTAAATATCGGCTACGAGCATAGTTTCATCAATCAATTCGCAGATTTCGTGGAAGGATATGGTTCCCGTAAAAAACGTCCACTTCGTCCGGATTTTAGAGACGCATTGGAAACCCAGTATATCTGCGAAGCAGTATTGGATTCTGCCAAATCTGGTCGTTGGAAAAAAGTGGGGAAAATCAAAGCAAAGTGATTAAAACCATCAAACTTTAACTGAGAAGGAGTCACTAAGGTGACTCCTTCTTTGTTTTTAAATATGCAATGGGAATCGAATTTATTGTTGCCCTTCATTTAATGAGCTAAAAACTTTACAGTATGAAATCGTTATTATTTAGTCTCTTGATACTTACCTGTTTTTCATTTTCTCTTTGGTCGGTCGATTGGCCTTCCTGGCGTGGAGAAAATCGAACAGGAGTGACAATGGAAAAGGGCCTTCTTCAAGATTGGCCCGAGGGCGGACCGAAAAAAATGTGGACCGTGAATGATGCCGGACTCGGATACTCAGGTGTTACTGTGCAAGCGGGCTCACTTTACACAATGGGTGCGTTCGATAAAAAAGAAATGCTACTTGCCTATAATTCATCTTCAGGAGAAAAATTATGGGAAGTTCATGTGGGTGAACTTCTTACAAATGGATGGGGGGATGGACCGAGGATGAGTCCCACTATTTCGAATGGTAAAATTTATGCCCTGGGAGCAAGAGGAAACTTACTATGTGTTCTGGCGAAAAATGGTAAGCAAGTTTGGAAAAAAAGCTTAGTTGATGACCTCGGTGGAAAAGTCCCCGGGTGGGGGTACACAGAATCTGTATTAGTCGACCAAGGGAAAGTAATTTGTACCCCCGGAGGGAAAGACGGAGCAATTGCCGCCCTCGATGCAGATTCAGGAAGGACTATTTGGAGGACAAAAAGTTTCACTGATGGAGCCCAGTACTCTTCCCCCATTTCAATCATGCACCAGGGCAAAAAACAATATGTTCAACTAGTTATGAAAAACATTGTGGGGATTGACCCCGGAAATGGATCTGTCTTATGGAAGTCAAAATGGCCGGGAAAGGTGGCAGTAATTCCAACCCCCATTTTTAGTAATGGCCATGTATATGTTACCTCCGGATATGGAGTGGGGTGTAAATTAGTAAAATTAGGCGATAACTATCCGACCAATGTTTATGAAAATAAAGTAATGAAAAACCATCATGGCGGAGTAATTAAAGTCGGAGAGCACCTGTACGGTTATTCAGACGGAGTGGGTTGGGCATGCCAGGATTTCAAGACTGGTGAATTAATATGGAATGAAAAAAAAGCACTGGGAAAAGGTGCGATCGCCTATGCAGATAACCGACTTTACTGCCAAGGAGAAGGAGATGGCAGACTGATACTCATAGATGCAAGTCCAACAGGATGGAAAACACATGGTGAGTTTACCATTTCTCCACAAACTAAGAAAAGAAACCCCAAGGGAAGAATTTGGACACACCCTGTAATTTGTGATGGAAAGTTATATCTTCGCGATCAGGAATATATCCTGTGCTATGATATTAAAAATTAGTCCGAGAAAATTATTCTAATCCGAGCACTTTTTTTCCTTCTTCTGACATCATTCTAGGATTCCAGGCTGGTTCCCATACGATATCGACAGTCACTTCATTGACTTGAGGAAGGCTTTCAATTCTAGTTTTGGCATCTTCCGCGATTACCGGCCCCATACCACATCCCTGTGCGGTTAAAGTCATCTTTACCTCGACGATCCTACTGTCTTCTTCTCCACTTATTTTGAGATCATACACTAAGCCTAAGTCGACAATATTAACCGGAATCTCAGGGTCATAACATCCTCTCAATGCATCCCATACCACCTCCACGCTAAAGGGCTTCTCGCTCGATTCTACTACTCTCTCCGCGGTAACCTCCTTTTTAATCTCTTCCCCAAGTGCCGAAAGTTCGCCCTCCCCCACCCGATACATTCCATTGGCATCGCGTAGAGTGACAGACCCTCCTAAAGACTGGGCAATGCTGTAGGTGACTCCCTCGGCAAGAGTAACTTCATCCCCGGCGGGTATAATAGTGGCAATACAATTTTTGACTAGTGTGACTTCTTTTTTCATAGGTGGATTAATAAAGTTAAATATGAATTATTGTAAAAAACCAAAACCTCCACGATACCAGGGAAGAATTGAGTAGGAATGCCTGGGGTCGTTTAAAGATTCTATTTGTTTAATAAAACCCTTCATTTCTTTTACCGTGCGAAGAAATGGAGAATCGTGTGCAGAACCATTCATCCTGAATGATTGAACATCGAAGATTTCTGTAATGGTATCCATTGGATTTCGAAGTGCAGGAAACTCAACGATTTCATACTCATCCACTCCGGATAGTGCCACCCCATGAGCAATTGCTTCTTTCAATCCACCCAGTTCGTCAATCAAACCTAGTTCTAGTGCATCTACCCCCATCCAAACACGACCCTGGGCAATCTCGGCAACTCGGCTTGCATTAATGTCTCTATTGGAGCTGACTAAATTAATAAAACGATCATAGATTCGACCCACATATTGTTGAACAATACTTAATTCATCGGAAGTTTTCGGTCGGGATACACCCATTAAATCTGCTGATTGATGTGTTTTCACCACATCCCAATGAAGACTGAAATTTTTCATTAGATCCTTTACATTAGGCAACAATCCAAACACTCCAATCGAACCAGTAATCGTCTGTTCATGGGCAAATATCCTGTCCGAATCCATCGCAACCCAATATCCGCCAGAAGCTGCAACTGACCCCATGGAAACTACAATGGGCAATCCTCCAGCCCGGGCACGAGAAAGTTCGCTCAAAATTGCATCCGAGCCAGAGACACTTCCACCAGGACTATTGACCCGTAAGATAATGGCCTTGTAATCGTCATCTCTTGCAATTTCACGAATGCGCTGGGCAATTTCATCTCCTCCCACAGTCGAGCCATCGTCTCCCCCCCCCTCCACAATAGTACCTTCAATATAAACAAGGGCGAGCTTGGCTTCGACAATTTCCGGGGAAGAATCTTTTTCTACAGTAGAGGAAGAACGATCCACATAATCAATAAGATCAACATGGGCATATTCCTCCGAATCTTCATCTTCCACCCCTAATTTCAATAGAGTGTCTAACATTTTCCCATGAGGAGTGATAAAATCGATCAATCCTTTTTCTTTGCAAGACTCAGGGGAGAAAAGAAAGGTTTGATTCTGTTCCATGACTAATTCCTCCTTTTCAATACCGCGATGCAGAGAAATTGTGTTTAAATAGTTAGTCCAGCGTAGTTCCAATAAACGAGCAATCTGCATTCGGTTCTCCTCACTGAATTGGGTCGAGATAAAGGGCTCAACTGCACCTTTGAATTCTCCGACCCGAACAACTTGGACTCCCACTCCATACCTCTCAAAAGCTTCTCCAAAGAAGACCTGTTCATTCGCTAATCCATTTAAAATTAATGTTCCACTTGGGTTCATGTGTAATTCATCACAAATTGAATATACTAAATAATCCAACTGCGATGGGGCGGAGAAAAAGCCGAGAATTCGCTTCTCTGTTTTCTTGAAATCCTTAAGCCCCTGAATCAATTCGTGAATTGCCGAGTACCCACACCCATAGGCATCAGGTCTAAAGCTTCCCTTGACAAAAATCCCTGTAATTTTGGGATCGGTCTGTGCTTTTTCGATTGCATCGAGAACTTCCTTCAAATGAAAACTGGGCGGTTTTCGCTCGTCGGTAATCGCTTCTTTAGTAATGTCCTCAAGGCTCAATTCGGACGGGCGATCAGTCAAATTCATAGAAAGATCGAGAACCAAGTAAGAACCCTTCACTGCTTCCGGTTTGTCTTTATCCAATAATGCGGAAAAAATAGCCTCAAATAAGAACAGGGAGATTAACAAAAATAGAATGGTCGACACTAAGGTGACCGCCATTCTTTTCAATACATCTTTTAAAAATTTTTTCATATAACTTTCGCAAGAAAACACCTCTTTTTGAAGAAGGTCGAAGAAAAACTTTGCCTGTATCGAAAAAAGAACACATTTATTCTTGGGTATGAACGACCAAGAGCTTTCAGCGGATCGAAAAGCACTCCGCATCAATTTAGATTCTTCCAAGTATGGCACATTCGCAGAGATTGGTGCCGGGCAAGAGGTGGCCCGTCACTTTTTCCAAGCGGGCGGAGCCGCAGGAACCGTAGCGAAGACCATTTCGGCCTATGACATGAAGTTTAGCGATGCAATTTACGGAGAAGCGGGTCGATATGTGTCTCGAAAGAGGCTCGTTCAAATGATGGCTCATGAATATGAGCTTTTAGACGAACGCCTATCGGATGCGAGGGGCGGAGAAAGTACTTTTTTTGCATTCTCCAATACCGTTTCTGCACTCAACTTTAGTAAAACAAACGAATGCCATGGTTGGATGGGGATCAGGTTTCAAATTTCTCCCTTGTCGCCGCATCACGATATTATCCTCCATGTCCGAATGCTGGATACTGATAACCAACTCCAACAAGAAGCAATCGGAATCCTGGGGGTTAATTTAGTATACGGCGCCATGCATCTTAATCATGACCCAGATGCATTTATTGATAGTTTAAGCGACAGTTTGGGTATCGGTCGAATAGAGGTCGATATGATTGAGTTTAATGGCCCCTCCTTCGACTTGGTTGATAATCGGGTATTGTGCCTCAAACTCACCGAAAAAGGTCTGACTCATGCCATTATGTTCAATTCTTCCGGTCATGTGGTACAACCCTCAGAGAATCTATACAAAAAAGCATGCTTAATTGAACGGGGAAGCTTTCGACCACTCACCAAGGTTAATTTAGATATGCTTGAAAAAGCAAAGGTTCAATTCGTTGCTCGCGAGGATGTTGAGGAAAGCAGTGTGGAAGTATTCATGGAATTGACTCTTCGAAGTCTCATTAATGAGGGGGACATCGACTATGATGACTTTATCTCTCGAATTGAAGTAATTAATTCATGCGGATATGGTGTGTTGGTTTCGAATTATTTGGAATATTTCAAACTCTCTTCCTACCTGAGAAGATATGTTAAAAAACCAATTGGTCTAGTATTAGGTCTCAATAATCTAGCCGATATTTTCAAAGAAGACTACTACTCCAACTTGGAAGGGGGCATCCTGGAAGCCTTTGGGAAACTGTTTAAGGACAATGTGAAGATTTATGCTTATCCGATCGAATTGAAAAACTTCGAACGCTATCGATTACAAATGGGAATTGGTGATAATGTGGAAACAGATTTGGTCGAAGAACAGGATGGACTACTCACGATTGATAACCTTCTTGTGGCAGGTAATCTCCGTAATTTATATAAATATATTCGAGAAAACGGTTTTCTTGTTACCATTGAAAATTGTGACCGGACAAACATGAACCTTTTTTCTCGGGATATCTTTAAATTAGTTTGTAATCGGGAAGAAGGCTGGAAAGAAAGCCTCCCCTCTTGTGTAAGCGATATGATTGAAAAGAAAAACCTATGGCAGGATTGTACTTAATTCAAATACTCATGATTTACGGAGTCGAACACTCAACATTATCATAGAGTAGTAGGCTCAACTTAAATCATGTACATTTCAAACAAGAAAAGGTTTTTTAAAGTATGCCGAAACCTTGTCTTTAATCCCTCTTACCTTATTCCATATTTAAAGTTTTCGTTATCATCCAATAGCCTGCTAGAACTTGAGCTGCCATGGTGGACATTTGAAAGTATCAATGAAATTAAGTTATATTTAAATAAGCAAAAAAATGTATTTGAATGGGGTTCAGGCGGATCCTCAGTTTTTCTCGCCCAATTAGTAAACAGTATTGTTTCTGTTGAAAACAATCCGAAATGGACAGAACTAGTAAAATCTACTCTTCAGGAAAAAAAACTAACCAATGCTTCGATTCTACAAAGAGAAATTAATTTAGAATCTCCAGATAAATTTCAACATTCTCCTTATGCAAAATCTCTCTCATCCACATTTGATATTATTGTGATTGATGGCGAAGATGGATTCGGTGCAGAGTCAACTTGGTCAGCCCGAGAAATTTGCTTCGAAATATCCCAGAATTTCATTAGTAAAAAGGGAGGTATTATCATAGTTGATGATTCTTGGCGTTATCCCAAAATTTTGAAATCAACTAAAGCTAACAATGTAGTGCAAACCGAATCTGTTGGTCCATGCCGAAAAGGCGTTACTAGCACCGATCTACATTTTTACTAAGGTGACTAAAGCTAAAATCGAAAATCCGCGTAGATTAAGCGATGATCGGATGCAATTCCACTGGTTTTAAAATCCATAATCCTTCCTGATTCCGGCAGATGGTACTTCATCAGGCTGGGACTTGCTAAAATATAATCAATTCGAGAATAACTATCCTGCTTCTTAAAATAGTGGGTCCAAAAGTGACCTCTTGAATCTGCACAGGGAATGGCATTCGATAAAACAGTGTCATTCACTGTGGTAAAACGTCTGAGGGCAGCGGAGTCTTTATGATCATTAAAATCTCCCACGATTAAATAATTAGGCTTACTCTCTGGCGGATATTTTTTTCTAATCAAATTACGCATAGTCCGGGCTTCTTTTTCCCTGCGAATTCGAGCCTGTGGGTCATCTTTTCTTTCCGTCCACATACTTTTTAAATGTAAGTTAAATAAAGAAAAGCCTACTCCTGATTGTCGAAAGTTAACCTCAAGCAAACCACGCCCAGAATTTGCTGATCCCTCAAAGTAGGGAAATGTCAGGTCAAGGTGATTACTCGTTGAAACGGGGGGGTATTTTGAAAATAAAGCAAGATGGCGAACCTCCTTCTCTTCCCTGTTAGGCTTCCAAACTGCATAGGGATAATAGGGACCACCCGTCACATTCAAATCGGCCCATAACTCTACTAAGTGACGATAATCCCCCATCTCCTGTAGAACTAGGATGTCTGGATTGACGGAGCGAATCATCAAGCGAGCTGCCTTCTTTTCAATCTCAGGTTTGGGGTAATCTGGTCGCCACTTTCCCTCCACCATTCGATCGCACGATAAGTAATTCCTGAGGTTAAAACTGGCTACCCGAACAATTTCACTTCCCTGTAGGGAAAAAAGGGAAAAGAGGAACAGAAAAAGAAATAAAATCTTCAATCTATCCCCGACCTCTAATAATATTTACATTAAGCCTCTTGCTCTTTGGAATCTCCAAACGCTTCTTGTAATCACTTGGAGTTTTAGAAGATGCTGCCTCGTAAGAATCTTCAGTTCTATGCACCAAGTGAATTCCCTGGAATGGAAAAGTTCCACTGTACCCCTTGCCCCATCTAAAAACCATTCCACTTAGGCTCGTAGGAGTGACTTTTATTTTATGAGACCCAAAAGGAAAACCCATTAATTCAGCAGACTTGATTGGATTCCATGCATTCCCACTGAATTTCCCGAGTACATCAGTCCATTTATCTAGCAGTGGAATTTTTGCCCGTTTTGATTCTAATGGATCAATGTATAAGCAACCATCCCCAACTAAAGGCTCAATTTCTTTCATCGTTTTATTGGCCACATCGGGTATGAAGTTTGGAGAATAAAGGGCAATGCTGAAAATAGTAGCATTTTCACCCGATTTTTTTTCATCCACTTCTCCCCAAAAACTCAATCCCCTATGGTTGATTTGCATGACATATTCAAAAGTCGAACCATTATCCAAAGTTCCACGAATCGTAGTTTCCTCTCGATCCATAGAAACCTTGGGAGGATTTTCATAAGAAACAATTTTTCGATGCCTCCATTGCTTATTTCGCTCCCCGGGATTGAGGTAATAATACGCACGAAAATTCACGCTTAAAGGAACTCGCTTCGCTCGTTCTCCCAAGGCAGTATCTCCTTCCTTACCTTGGTTTTTTAACCAAACCTTGACAACATTACCACTGGAGTGAAGAGCCACATCATAAACTGCACTTTCTAGTACAGTATTATACCCCTTCCATTTTCCGTCCCCATATCTTGATAATGTACCTCCACTTACAGGCAATATAGCTGGATTTTTGGGCATTAATTTCTCTTTTAATCTCTTCAATCCCTCCCCTAAAGCCTGAGACTCAGGACTGAGTCTTACCCATGGCAACTCATAAGGACGGTTGGGGTTATTTTTCATCAATAATGTAACCCCCTTCTCATTAGCGGCCACAAAAATTGCCTCAATTGCGTTCCCATCCGAACTTTTCCATGAGTGGCTTTTCCCGAGGTCAGCTTCCACTAATGGTGGCACTTTCATGTTCTTTCTTTTACCTGCCAATTGTTGTTGCAGTTTATTTTGTTGGGCAAGCATAGCCTGTAGCTTCTTGGCTAATTGTCTTGAATCCTCCGACAATCTGACCAGTGGAATCGACTGCTCCGATCTGCCACCATAAAGAGCTAAATTGATATTATCTCCCTCCACTGAAATAAATTTCGCCTTGATTATACTTCCTGTTGAACTTTGCCAACTATGCTCCGCATCTAATGAGAGTTTGCCGCTGCCAGCAGGTTTCATGATTGCCACTTCTTTTTTGCTCTCAACGGGTTCCACCTTAGTTTGAGCCCCACCTCCTAGTCTCATTGCCAATGCCTTTGATTCCGGGTTCAAACTAGAGAGTGGTAACGGCACCACTTTGCCCTGCCACTCCACGGTCACTGTGCTTGAATCTGATTTTATAAAAACAGCCTTCAATGTTCTCCCTTGAAGATCAGTCCATGGGTGTAACTGTTTTGGATTCGCAGGGGCTTTAATAGTATCAAACGGATTTACCGATACACTCGGAGCAGATAACTTTTTAGCAAGTGCCTGAGATTCTGGCGAAAGAGTGGCCAAAGGTATGGGGACTACCTTTCCATTCCAATTGATCGTAACAGTCACCCCGTCCGACTTCATAAAGGATGCCTCTAAGGTACGCCCTTGCAAATCAGTCCATGGATGGAGGGCTTGCGCAATTCCTAGGCTCGTAAAAAAAAGAGTAAGGGTGAAGAGGGCTATAACTTTCATGATGTTACGGGTTCGGGTTCAGGTTCGTCGTGGGAATGTTCCCAAGGTAAGGTTGTAGTAATTTTCTTTTGATCCCATGGATTAAAAATGTCAAAAATCTTCCCAGGGTTGAGAATTCCATGGGGATCTAAAGTTTTTTTGATCGCCTGCATTGTTTTCCACTCCGCATCATTAAATTGCATGCGAACAAAGGGAGTTTTTGCCAATCCAATCCCATGCTCACCACTGATCGCTCCGCCTAATTCATGCACTTTTTTCATAAGCCGGGTTAGTGCCTCTACCGCACGACTCGATTCGTCTTGGTCTTCGTGGTTATACATAAAGTTGACATGTAAATTACCATCTCCACAGTGCCCAAAAACTCCAATCTTCAAGTTAAATTCACTCCTTAATTCATGGACACATTCCACTAAATTAATCTGTTCATTTAAGGGGACAACTACATCCTCATTCAATTTAGTATTGGCTAATTTCTTCATCGCCGGAGAGCCCTTCCTTCGAACTTCCCATAATTCCTCGGCCTTCTCATTTGAATCTGCACTCAAGTAACAAAGTGAAGAATCTTCTAACCACTTTTGTAAATGAACCGACTCGGTCTCAATCGAAGATGGATCACCATCCAACTCGATGAGAAGAACTGGATGGGGGGATAAGCCAGCAAATACCTCCTTACCGGTAAAACTCTGCACACATTCTACTGTCCACTTATCAAGAAATTCAAGAATGGAAGGACGAATACCCAGGCGGGCCAACTCAATTGGTGCCCGCAATGCACTCGAATCACTTGAAAAGGCAGCCAAAAATGTTTTTTGAACAATTGGTTTACCAATTAATCGCAAAACTGCTTCCGTGACCACTCCCAGTGTACCTTCACTCCCAATCCATAAATCTCGAATATTATATCCCGTGGCAAACTTTCGTGTCGCTCTTCCCCATTGAACCGCCTCACCAGTAGGTAAGTATCCTGAAAGAGATAGTATGTAATCTCGGGTCACTCCGTATTTTACACACCTCAATCCACCGGCATTGCAGGCAATATTTCCTCCAATGGTACAAAAATTTTTCGAGGAAGGATCAGGCGGATAAAATAAATTTAGTTTCGCTGATTCTTCCTGAATATCTCCCACTACTGCCCCTGGTCCACAACGAGCGTTCATATTATCAGCATCAATTACAATTTTATTTAATTGAGATACATCTAATACCCATCCTCCTTTGATTGGAGTAGCGCCACCAGTCAGAGAAGATCCCGCTCCCTTAGTCGTCACTGGAATTCGATATTCATTCGCGAGTCGCAGGACTTCCCCCACTTGCGTGGCCTGCTGCGGGCAAATCACGGCCTCCGGTGAAAAGGAAACTTTTAGACCATCAAAGGATGCATCATGCAATGACTGGACATCGACACGAACAATTTCACCAAGATTTTTCTTTAAATTGCGTAGTGCCAATGAGTTATTATCTTGATAGGAACTCATGATTTAAGAAGGTATAATAATTACTATCCCGCTTTTGTATCCAAGCTAAGCTTGGTCAAGTTTCTAGACTTTAACATATTAATGACATCCATTATTTCCTGATACGGTAGCGTTCGGTCACCACGCAGATGAATAGTCGGTTGATCCCCCGTACCTTTTGCGACTTGATCGAGAAGTAATTCCAATTCAACTTGTGAGACAGAATCCTGCCCCCAGTTATAATTACCGGAGGAATCGATGGTAATAAATTTGTCCTCCTGCTCCGGAGGCTTTTGATTACTGTCGGAGTTTTGAGAAGGTAAATCGATACGATTGTATTGCTCGATAACCGGGGTTGTAATCATAAAAATAATTAACAGTGAAAAAGCCAGGTCAATCAAAGGGGTTACATTCAGGTCTGATATAACTGCCAATTTATTAGGCCTTTTAAAATCGCGTGCCATAATTTAAATTCTGAATCTCAATTGAATTCGGCTCGACTACTGTTGTTCAATTTCGATTCGATCCGCTAAATTACTGGAAAAATTCTCCAACTTAGTCATGCAGGATCGAGCCGTCCCCAACAATCCATTGTATGCAAATACAATTGGAATCGCCACGCACAAGGCTGCAACTGTGGTAAGAAGTGCCCCCGAGACCCCTGGGGCAAGGTGCTCAATTGTAGCCCCCCCACTCTCCATCGTCCCAAATGCGTCCATCACTCCCCATACAGTACCGAGAAGTCCAAGGAATGGAGCACCTGACACAATGGTGGCGAGCCAGTACATTTTAGCCTCGTATTCTTCCCCCACTTCAGAAAGTGCTCTCTTGATCGCATTCTCAACATAATTCATTCGGATGGAACCCTTATCATTTGTCCTACGGGCTGCCGCCATTGCCCGGGAACAAATTTTAAGGTAGGGACTCCCCCCTCCAGAAAACAGGGCATCATCGTATTGAAAGATATTATCCAGATCGTTAATGCGCTTCTCATCACGTGCATTTTTCGTATTTACCTTCTTAAATAACTGGTGCTTGCTCCACATTAAGCTGAGAGCGTAACAATTCATGACCACCAAAAGGCAAATGACTACTTTACCCGCATTATTGGAATCAATAAAATAATCAATTAAACCAGCACTTCCCAAAATAAAAGCACTCGAATCCAAAGAAGTTAATAATATCATATCAGTCATTTTTAATTTTTATAAAACACCACAAAAAACATATTTACTCTGATTTTCATGAGATCAACTAAAATCTAAATGGGAAGAAGGAAAAATCAATATACTTCGATTAAGTTTGCCCCCATGTTAAAAGAAATTTAATCAAAGTTTCACATGCAAGTTTCCAATCAGATATTAGAAGAGCTCAAACAAAAGACTTTCAACCCCTCCGGAATGAATTCGGTAGTCGGCTTGGATGGATTTGTGGATAAGATTGTAACCCCGGTTGATAAGAGAGATGGATTAGATGAGAACTTCCAGGCAATCGAAACACTTGATGCACTAGGATCACGAATTTCAGCCGCCGCCGGAAAAAGTGCAAATATTGAACTCTTTCCCCGGTTTGATAAACTCGGAGGGAATGGCCCCATCATGGCAAATGCACATGACTCATTAGGTCTCAATGTACGCTACATCGGTGCGCTGGGCTGCCCTACTATAGATCCTGTCTTTGAAGAATTTGCCCGCAAAACAGATGCGATTTCATTGGCTGACCCCGGTATTACCACTGCTCTCGAATTTAAGGATGGAAAGCTGATGCTGGGAAACACTAGAAGCCTCGAGGAGATTGACTTTCAAAGAATAATTAAGGTTGCGGGTGAGGGAGCATTCACAGATATGCTCGCAAAGGCACAATCAGTTTCCATCGTTAACTGGACGATGATCCCCAAGATGACTTCGATCTTACTCGAAATTGTGGAGCGAATCATGCCCAACCTCCCCCCCATCGACACACGCAATTTCTTTTTTGACCTGACTGATCCCGCCAAAAGGTCTTCCGAAGATATTCGTGAGGTTCTTCAAGTAATTTCCCGATTCCAAGCTCATGCGGAGGTTACCCTTGGACTGAATTTCAACGAAGCCCTCCAAGTCTGTGATACTCTAGGATTACAAACCGGTGGAAAAGAGGAGGAGGCACTTTGCTCCATGGCGACTGAAATTCGAAGAAAACTCGAAATTGCCTGCGTAGTAGTTCACCCAATTGAATCCGCAGCCTGTGCCACCAAAGATGGTGCATGGTGGACACCCGGACCATTTACCGAGAACCCTAAGATAACAACCGGTGCAGGAGATCATTTCAACGCAGGATTCTCCGCTGCCCGTCTTTGCGGATTCTCTCCCCTCACCTCCCTGGCATTGGCAACCTGTACATCCGGTCATTATGTTCGGACGGCCCAAAGCCCCTCCACTTCCCAAGTCATCAATTTACTAAGACAAGCATAACCAACCAGCTTCATGAGTCACGAAAACGGAATATTAATATCCTTCGAGGGATCGGAGGGATGTGGAAAATCTACGCAAATTCGCTTTTTAGCAGATCGATTGGAAGATGTTGATCATCGAGATGTTGTGGTAACGAGGGAACCAGGAGGTACAATCATAGGAGAAGATATTCGACATTTGTTAATGCATGCCGATTCTTCTCAGAATATCTTTCCTGAAACTGAACTCCTTCTCTTTGCAGCTAGTCGTGCACAATTAGTTCGTGAGCTCATATTACCCGCAGTTACTGATGGAAAAATCGTTCTTTGCGACCGTTTTCTAGATTCCACAACTGTATACCAAGGAGTAGCACGACAAATTGCCGATGATCCGGTAACGCAAATCAATTCATTTGCGGTGGGAGATGTAGTTCCCGATCTTACCGTAATTCTCGATATTCCTGCCGAAGTCGGTTTGGAAAGAATTAAGCATCGAATTTCTGATATGCCTGACCGAATGGAACAGGAAAATGTTGAATTTTATGGAAAAGTCAGGGAGGGATACCTTCACCTTGCCCGTAATCTTCCTGAACGATTTTTCGTCGTCGACGGAGAAGGTGAGCCTGAGGAAATTGAAATTCTAATTTGGAACGAAATCCATTCTCGTTTTTTCAACGAAGACTAAACTCATTTCTTAATGCTGAGTGCAGCAAATCAAAAAACCGAGAAGTTAAAGACTGAGTTCGTATCCGATGCTCTGCATCACGCTTTGATTTTTCAAGGCGAAAACCTTCAAGTTGTTGACGAACAAGCAATTCTGCTAATCCGCGCGATCCTCGGAATGAATGAGGAACAATGTGAGCACCCAGATCTCTTTCACCTGCGCCCGAGTGGGAAAATGAGAATTATTACCGCCGATAACACAAGATCACTAATCTCAGAATTAAATCGCACCTCGAATCAAGGCGGTTGTAAGGTGGCTCTGATCCATGAAGCCGACCGGATGCGCAAAGAAGCCGCCAATGCATTCCTTAAAACACTCGAAGAACCTCCAGCAGGCACTTACATCGTACTTGCTACGACTCGTCCCTACTCCACGCTCCCTACCATTCGAAGCAGGTGCCTGCAAGTCAGGCTCCCCTCTGAGAATAGCGAAATCGAAAATCCGTTGTGGCAAGAATGGCTGTCCCTGTACGAAGCATGGGTTTTACAATTATTAGACCGCGAAAAACTAAAAAATGATAGGGTAACCCCCGTTTTTGCAGCCTACGGACTTGTGGAAAGG
>NZ_CAXLMO010000038.1:0-76134 GCF_964187635.1 Candidatus Seribacter sulfatis
CCCGGTCTATTTAAAAATTTCATGGAATTATTTATTTCATTTATTTAACACCCTTGGGTTTACGGAAAAGATTACTCCAAAACAATTAATACAGGAAATTATTATCCGATTTGGCCCGCCTGAACTTATTCCACAAGTTCAGGTACGAACGAGTTCAATTTAGGGATCAAAGGAATTAAGCGGCGTCTAGCTTTTCAGGTTCTATTGGAGTAATCTTTGCTTTTCCTTTACCTCTTACCACGCCCGCACTTATTAGTACTTCCACAGCACCTTCAATTGCTGGTAAGTCGTACATAATATCGAGCATGATAGTCTCCATGATAGATCGAAGTGCGCGGGCACCTGTTTTCATTTCGACTGCCTGTTGGGCAATTGCTAAAATTGCTTCGCGAGTAAACCGCAGGTGTGCACCTTCCATCAGGAAAAGTTTACGATATTGTTTGAGCAGGGAATTTTTTGTCTCTTTTAAAATGCGAACTAATTCGGGGCGTGTGAGTTCGTCCAAAACTGAAACGATGGGCAATCGACCAATAAATTCAGGAATTAAACCGTATTTAACTAAATCTTCCGGTTTAACCACTGCCAATAATTCGTGAGATTCTTTGGGGGCATCGGCAGAATATCCTACCATTCGATTACCTGTTCTTTGTTCAATAATTTGATCGAGGTCAGTAAAGGCACCTCCGCAAATAAATAAGATGTTGGAGGTGTCCAGTTGAATGTATTCTTGATTGGGGTGTTTTCTTCCACCCTGTGGAGGCACATTACAAATGGTACCTTCTAAAATTTTAAGTAGTGCCTGTTGGACGCCTTCGCCGGATACATCACGAGTGATTGAAACATTATCAGTCTTGCGACCAATTTTATCAATTTCGTCTACATAGATAATACCACACTGTGCTTTTTCCACATTTTGATCTGCCGATTGAAGAAGGCGAAGAACGATATTTTCAACATCATCTCCGACATATCCTGCTTCAGTAAGAGTAGTAGCATCGGCAATCGCAAAGGGAACATCGAGCATTCGGGCGAGGGTACGGGCAAGGTAGGTTTTCCCACTCCCGGTTGGACCGATTAGTAGAACATTGCTCTTTTCAATCTCCACATCATCCAGTTCGCTGGATGAAAATTGGTCCAATTTACAATCACCGATGTTTAGTTCGGATGCTAATCTTTTGTAATGATTATGGACTGCGACTGATAATACTTTTTTTGCATGTTCCTGTCCGATCACATGTTGGTCAAGAAAACCCTTTATTACACTCGGTCTTTGTAGATTAAAAACTGGTTTCTCATCAGAACCTTTAGGTGGGGTAGTCTTTTCGCCCAATTCGCGATCGATAATTGTTTTACATACTCGCACGCAAGAATCGCATATGTAAACACTTGCAGGACCTGCAATCATCTTTTTAACCTCGCCCTGTGGTTTACCACAAAACGAACAAAAATTGATCTTGGTCGGTTTCGCCATAATGGATTTTTATTCCTTGGGCTTTTTGGAAATTACTTCGTCCACGATACCGTATTCTTTGGCTTCGTCTGCAGACATGTAATAGTCGCGGTCTGAGTCTTTTTCTAATTGTTCAATCGATTTCCCACTGTGTTGAGATAGAATTTCGTTGATTGTACTCCTCCAACGAAGAATTTCTTTCGCTGCGATTGAAATATCAGATGTTTGTCCACCAGCACCGCCACTAGGTTGATGAATCATGACCCTACTGTTGGGTAATGCAAATCGTTTACCAGGTGTTCCTGCAGCAAGGAGAACAGTACTCATACTCGCTGCCATGCCAATGCAATAGGTTACAATATTGCATTCCATAAAGTTCAATGTGTCGTAAATCGCCATCCCGTCAGAAACACTTCCTCCAGGTGAATTGATATACACATGAATGTCTTTTTTGGGGTCTTCCATTTGCAGGAAAAGCAACTGTGCAATGATCGAGTTGGCCACATAATCATCAATCGGCGTGCCGATAAATACTATGCGGTCGCGAAGTAATCGACTGTAAATGTCCCAGGCACGCTCTTGGCGACCTTCGCGTTCGTATACGTATGGTAAAGGTAAATAGGCTCCCATGTCTTCGATTTGGTTATTCGTTAATTAAAATTTTAGTGTGAGTGTTCGCCATCGATTTCACAAACTTTTTCCTTTGCTTTGGAAGCAACAAGTTCTAGTGTTTTGTCGTGTAGGACATCTTGTCGGAGACGACTAATCCGAGCTTGGTCTTTGGCTAACTCTTGCACATAGACCTGTGGGTCTGCACGCATCATCATTGCTTCGCGGGTCGCTGCTTGGGCAAGATCTTCGTTTGAAACTTCAATCTTTTCTAATTCTGCAATTCTACTCAGAGCAATGGTGATTTTAACTCTTGCTTTGCCTTGTACTTGTGCTTCGTTCCAAAGTTCATCTCTCTTACTCTCCATATCCTCTTGTTTTGCACCCTGTTGGACTGCTCGTTGGATATTGGATTGAAAAATCGACTTGGACTCATCTTCCACTGCCTGTTGAGGGAGAGGGAAGTCTGGAATTTCAAGAAATTTTTGGGTAACTTGACTACGTTTACCGTCAATGTTTTCTCTTTCTTTTCGAGAGAGAAGGTCGTCTTTAATTTTCTTTTTTAAATCATCTACGTTTTCAACCTTCAAAGCCTTTAAGAATTCCTCGTCGTCCACCGCTGGTGCTTTCTTTTCACGAACTTCGTGAATTTCGAGGGAGTAGACTACTTTTTTTCCAGCGAGTGGTGCGACTTCAAAGTCTTTTGCAAAATCTGCATCCACTTCTTTCTTCTCTTCCTTTTTCATGCCAATCACAGCTTGTGCAATTGCATCCACTCCCAAGCCTTTGGCTTGACCGGCTTCCTCCCATGTATTGGTTTGTTTTCCGTACATCGGTTTATCGGGAAGAAGTTCCGCCACGGGGGAACCGTCCAGCATTCCTTCATAAGAACATTTTACATAGTCACCCTCTACGATCGCTCTTTCAACCTCTTCGAAGGAGGCACGTTGATCACGAAGGGAGTCTAATTCTTTATCAACCTCTTCATCCTTAACTTCGGTGGGATGAGTAGTGAGTTCAAATTCTTCGTACTTAGGAAGTTCAAAATCGGGTTCTATATCCACAGTCACTTCCACTGTTGCCGGAATTCCTAACTGCACATCACCTGCATCCACCTTGAGGATAGAATAAACTTTAATATCCTTGTTTTCCAATACCGCTTCGTAAGCAGCAGTAGAAACCTTTCGGTTTAATTCCTGAATGATTTCAGTCGCGTATTTTTTACGAATGACTTGCTCGGGTGCTTTCCCTTTTCGAAAACCGGGGATATTTGCAATGCGACTAAGCTCTTTACATACTTGATTTCCCTTTTCAGACATTTCGTCCAAGTCAAAGGATACATTTACTATTTTGCGAGCGTCTCCCGCCTCTTTTATTTCTAGATTCACGGCTTTAGGTCAAAGAATATTGATTAGTATTAATGATGGTCTATGTGGAAATGCAACGAGCACAACACAAAGTAAGATATCATCAAAAAAAACCCTTAGGGTCAACGAGATAAAGGTACTCTTTATGTTAGCGACTTGGAGTCCAGTGAATTAGTTGAACACCTGAAATAAGCCTGGTCAGTTTGGATAGTCCCGATAACGAACTACGTAATTCTGTGGGTGAGAAGTCTTTAATCTGAAGAATCCATTCCCCTGTCTTAGAATGTTGGCCGATAATTTTGTACTGTTCTGGATCTAGTTTTTGTTCAATTTCCTCTTTTGTTACTCCGGGGTGGGGGAGTAGGTAGACTTCAGATGCTCGATAAAAGTAGTACTCACATTCTCCATCGAAGAGGGCACTGCTTGATTGTTCCTGAGCCAGGATAAAGAGTCTTTCCGAGCGAAAAGACCCGGACGACTCGATGACCCAAGAGCGTTGAAATACGGTTTGATTAAAATCCTCAGTGCTTTGATTATTTTCGAAATAGACCACGATACCATAGGGAATTTTTTCCTTAATTGGTTCAGGGAGAGGATGGAATGGTTCTCCCCCCGATGCACATTGCAATGATTCGTAATTACCGGGTCGTTCTTTGGTTTGGGTTTCTTTTTTCTCCAAAGCATAGCGGACGAGCATGGAGGAGAGGGCCACCCCGATGGCAATCCCAATCCAAATGGAAAAGGATCTTTCTTTTTTTGAAATAGACATTAAAAATTCGTTCGTTGCATATGTTAGGGTTTTTGCAGTAAAGAAATATTATGCTTTCGGCAAGCGTTGACATTCGAGTGCGTTACAAAGAAACCGATCAAATGGGAGTGGTTTACCATGCCAATTATTTTACATGGTTTGAAATTGCCCGGATCGAATTACTCGATCAAATGGGTTGCCCCTATCTTGATTTGGAAAAAAAAGATTATTTTTTACCGGTGCTTACATGCTCGGCTTCTTTTCAATCGCCCGCTTTTTTTGATGATCGACTCCAGGTGAAAGTGGAAATTGCAAAAATTCCCCTGGTTCGAATTCAAGCGAGTTATGAGGTGAGAAGAGGGAGTGAATTACTGGTGACCGGTCAAACGGAGCATGCATTTGTTTCGGGTGCCGGGCGGGTAGTACGGCCACCAGGAAATTTTTTGAATCTCGCGAAAAAAAGTTTTGAAGATTAATTTAGCTTATTGAACTGAGATACGCTTGCACAATTTCATCGGCAACTTGTTCGGTATTTCGCTTTTCGGTTGAAATACAATGATCTGCAAGAAGATATTTGGGTTCCCTTTTTTTCAGAAGCGATTGGATGGCTTCTTTGGGATTTTCCGTTTGAAGAAGCGGGCGAGAATTATTTTCTGAAGTTCTTTCCAAAATCGTATCGACGGAGGCATCGAGAGTGAAGACCTTTCCTTTTGATTTGAGCAATTCAATCATTCCTTCGGGAATGGGAAGTCCGCCCCCGCATGAAATTAGGCAATTTGTTTTTGGGCAACCGGATTGAATAAACTTTTTTTCAAGTTCCCGGAATTTTGCCTCTCCCTCGTTTTCAAAGATTATGCGAATCGAAGAACCGTAAGTTGCTTCAATTTGTTGATCCGAATCAAGGAATTCCATTTTTAACTTCTTCGCGGCCCATTTTCCGGCAGAACTTTTTCCCGTTCCCATGAAGCCAATTAGGTAAAGGTTGGGCGCCCGGACATTTTTTTTCTTAGGATTCATTCAAGTGAGCAAATAAGAAGTTGATAATTGCTTGCGAAACAGAGAAAATATGGAGATAATAAAAATATGAATAACGACTCAGTGGAAGTCACCGTAAAAGGAGTAATGCCAACATCCAACGGATGCGCAATCTTTTTGGGGAATGATGAAAAGACCTTTGTCATATATGTAGACCCGGCAATCGGCAATGCGATCAATATGACGATTAATCAGGTCAAAAAGGAAAGACCCTTAACTCACGACCTGATTGGATTAATTCTGAGGGGATTAGAAACGCATATTGAACGGGTTCTTATTAACGATGTAGATGAGGGTACTTTCTTTGCCCGAATCATTTTACAAATGCAAAATGAATTGGGAAAAAAAATTATTGAATTAGATGCCCGCCCGAGCGATTCAATTGTTCTTGCCTTACAGATGAAACAACCGATTCATGTGTCCAAGAAAGTATTGGAGAATGTGGAGGATATGTCCGAGATCCTCGAGCGCATTCTCCGTAAGCAGGATTAGCACTCGTTGGGGCGATTGGTTCAGTGATTTCAGAATTGAAATCATTTCCGTTTAATCAAGTGAGTTCAATACCCCATTCTTTAATAGAGGGACAATGGCCCACTGCCCTTGCACCAATGCAGGATGTAACAAGCTTACCCTTTATGGAAGTAGTTGCAAAAAGAGGGGCTCCCGATTTTTTCTTTACGGAATTTTTTCGAGTACATGGAAACTCGAGAATCGATCAAGATATTCTTCTCGCAATTACTGAAAACCCAACCGATCAGCCAGTTTTTGCCCAATTAATTGGTGAAAATATAGAAGATTTAAGACGAACTGTTCGTGATTTTGCTCCTTATCCTATAGCAGGAATCGATTTAAATTTAGGATGCCCAGCTCCTCGTGTATTTAAAAAAAATGTGGGGGGCGGGTTATTACGTTCACCTGAGCAAATCCTTGAAATTTTGAAAATGCTTCGAAATGAAGTCAGTTCACTGCTTACAGTAAAAATGAGAATTGGTTTTGAAGATGATCGATTTTTTCAAGAATTATTGGAGGTAATGAATGAAACCAAAGTTGACCTATTAAGCCTGCATGCTCGAACAGTACTGGGTGGTTATCGATCGGCGCCCAGTTACGATCATGTTAAAACCGCGGTACGGAGTGTGGGTTGTCCGGTTTTGTTAAACGGGAATGTGACCTCAGTTGAAAGTGCAAATAAGTTACGGGAACTCACCGGTTCCCATGGGGTAATGATTGGCAGGTCTGCAATTCGTAACCCTTGGATCTTTCGACAGATTCGAGAATCCCAGGATGGGGAAGAAGTTTTTTGTCCGACTTTATCGGATGTGTATGAATATGTTGTAGATCTTTATGATTCGATTGAAAAACCTGAAATTGAAGAGAGAAAAAATGTGGGTCGGATGAAAAAGTTTCTCAATTTTGTTGGATTATCTGTGGATGCGGAAGGACAATTCCTGCACCTGATGCGCCGAACGCAAAGTAAAAAGGATCTGTTTGAAGTCTGTGCTCACTATTTACTTAGTGAAGGGCGAGAAGGTCAGTTTTACAATCTTGAACCATTTGATGGTCTAGTAGCGAGACCCAGTTCCGAATCCTCGTATTCCACTTGTCAACTAGGATAAAATGATGAAGCCGGATTTTTCTTTTAAAGAGTTTTTACAAAAGGTATGGATTCCGTTGAGTGCTTCAATGGGAACTTACCTTTTCCTGTTACTCGCCCAACCTCCAAGACAGTCACCGGAGTGTGCCTATTTTTTCTTATTACCCGCGATTAGCTGGTTTTGCTTTAAACCAAAGTTAAAGACTGTTGCATTCAACTTTTTCTTAGCTGGATTACTGTATCATGTATCATTGGTCGGATGGATGAGGCATATTTCACTGGGTGGTTTATTGTCTGCATGCACTCTTCTTTCACTTTACTACCTTCCTTGGTTTTTATTGGCTCGGATTCTTGTGCCGCGTGCAGCAACTGGAACCTTTAAGATTCGTTTGTTAATTCTTCTTATTCTGCCCTCTGCCTGGGTATCGATGGAATGGTTGAGGTGTCAATTTACTTTAGGTTTTCCTTGGTGTCCACTTTCAGTCACTCAATGGGAACGTCCAGTTTTATTGCAAACTGCTCAATGGCTGGGGTCTTGGGGAGTATCCTTCTTCCTCGTTCTTTTTAATTTGTGTCTCTGTTCATATGTACATCATTTGTTGGTAAGGAGAAGGGAGTCAAGTGGAGGCATTTTGGGAAATATTTGCCCGGACTTTTATTTAGCAATAATCGTTTTTGTTTTCATGGTGAGTCCATTTTTTCTTTTTAAAAATCAAACGACGGGTGATAAGGTGGAATTCCAGGTCGGTCTTTGCCAACCCTATTTGATGGAAAAATGGAAGGGCGGTAATGCGGGGATCCATAAGGATACCTTAAAAAGGCAGACCCGTTTTTTAGGATTGATGAATCCGGACCTGATTGTCTGGCCAGAGGCTTCCACTCCTTATGCCTTGAATCAAGATTCTGCATGGGTGGAAGAACTGTCTAGCCAAACTCAAACCCCCTTGCTTATTGGAGCAGTATGGAAGGGAGAGGATTCAATACACAATACAATATCAGAAGTTTTACCGGAAGCGGGAGTGCAAGATAATTGGTATGCGAAGAGAGTTTTAGTTCCATTTGGTGAGTATGTACCATTTCCATTTAAATGGATTCCTGGAGTAAGGAAATTAGTTGGACCGGTTGGAAGTTTTAAGGAGGGAGATGAGGTGAAAACCTTTTCCGTTCATTCAAAAAAGAATCAAGATTCGACATTCAAAATTGGCCCACTTATTTGTTACGAGGATATATTTCCCAGATTGTGCAGGGAAACCGCACTCGAGGGTGTTGATCTCTTCTTTGTTACCACTAATGATGCATGGTTTGGTCGGGAGGGTTGCGCTGAGCAACATGCTGCTCATTCTGTCTTGCGTGCGATCGAGACCCAAAGACCTTTTCTTCGTTGCGGTAATGCAGGCTGGTCGGGATGGATCGATTCTAATGGATACCAGCGCGAAGTATTGAGGAATGAAGAAGGAAGTATCTATTTTGAAGGCGCGACCACACTTAGCATTACAATTAATCAGAATCAATTATCCACAGCATCTTTTTATGTCCGCTATGGCGATTGGTTTGCATATATGTGTCTATTTTTAACCCTTGCGTCCCTTCCTTTCGCTTTAAGAAAAAAACGAAATTAACTTTTTAGGTTTGAAATTTTTTTACACTTGTTCATCTATTGTAAAGTCTAATGATGTTGTAATCTAACTACAAAATACAAATGGAATCGAGTTCTATCAATTATGAATATTTAGTCGGGCAAATTCAGCGGAATTTACCCACTTTGCCGACCATTGTTAATGAATTGACCAATGTATTGCAAAATCCAGACGCCTCCACTTTTGCTGTTGAAGATGTAATGACTGCTGATCAATCCATGACGATGAAAATTTTGCGAGTTGCAAACACTTCTTTTTATCGTGGGGGAAGAGAACGGGTAACCGATGCCAATGAGGCAATTGGGACATTGGGCTTTGAAAAAATAAGAAATGTGGTACTGACCACCTCTGTGTTTAAGATGTTTTCTGGGCCATCCGCGGAGCAGAAGTTCTCCCTCGAGGGATTGTGGAAGCACTGTCTCGGCGTTGCATCAGCGTCAAGGTGCATTGCCAATTTTTTAGGTAAATCTTGGAGTGAAAGGGCATATACATGCGGATTAGTCCATGATATTGGAAAAGTGGCTCGATTCAAACTGGATGAAAGTGAAGAGACGGAGGACTTTATTACTGATTCGCAAACCTCTCTTGATAAAAAGATTAATTTTTATAAATCTGAATTAATCAACCAATCACCCCGTCATGATTACCTTGGCTATTTGATATGCAAAAATTGGGGATTATCGTCTTTTGTGGAGGGGGTGGTAAGGTGGCACCATGAACCCCAACCCGAACGCCGACAAAAAGTAACTTCGGAAGATGCACACGAACTCATTGATGTGGTAATTCTTGCTAATTGGGCAGTGAACGATCAAAAATTTGGCTTTAGTGGACACGAAAGCCCAGACAAACCATCAGATGCTTTGCTTGCCCGTCTCAACTTGAATCCCGGTCAAACAGATCATTTGTACAAAGATATACAAAACGAATTAAAAATGACGGAGGACTTCTGTGACCTTCTTGATAGCGGGGGCGTTTAAATAAATTTTTCAATTTAGGTTGATTCCTATATTTGAATTAATTAGCTTAACTTCGTGGGAGCGGAAAGTATTGGTGGTTTTATAGATTATAAGTCTATTGGTGAAGAGTTAAAAGATAACTTGCCTACACTTCCTACTGTCTTCGAATCTCTTTCTGACATGTTAAAAGATCCGAACTCTCCTACCCACTCTATTCAGGAGATAATGAAGTCTGATCAAACTTTAACGATGAAAGTCTTGCGCGTGGCAAATAGCGTCCATTATCGGGGAGAAAGGGAAAGAGTAACCGATGTGGGAGAGGCGATTGGTACACTCGGGTTTGATAAGATTCATATGGTTATTTTGACTGCATCTGTTTTTAAAGCATTTTCCTTTAAAAATGCAAAAGACTTAAATTACGATCCTGTAGAACTTTGGAAACACAGTTTAGGGGTAGCAGTTGCATCTTCTACCATTGCTGAGCTAACTAATCATTGTCAAAGGCAGCGGGCTTACAGTTGTGGATTAGTGCATGACATCGGAAAGGTTGCCCGTCTTCAATTACACCCAGAGTCTTTTTGCGAAGATGTGGGTGATGCAATTTACGAAGAAATTCCATTGATCGATGTGGAAAGAAAGAAAAATTCCCCGACCCATGATCGAGTGGGGCAAATTGTTTGTAATGAATGGGGTTTAAACAGAGATGTGGAATCTGTTATCCGCTGGCATCATGAAACCGATATTGTTGAGCGCGGGACGGTAGGAGAAGACGATTTAAATAAGCTAATTGATGTGGTCTATGTTGGGAATTGGCTTTCTCATTCATTACATTTTGGATTTAGTGGTCATCGGTCTCACGGTAAACTTTCAGAGGAGATTATGGCTCGATTAAATTTAGATGAAGATCAACTCGATTATTTCAAACAGGAAACCAGAGAGAATTTTAAGGAATTCCGCAACTTCCTAAATTTGATCGAGCGTGCTTTTGGCTAGTTTTTTTCGTATATACTTGCCATTTTTGGTATAAAATCTCATTCGTATTATCTTCACACAAATTTTAGGTTATATTACCTTAAACTCAAACATTATCAGTCAATGTCTATTAAAATTGGAATAAATGGTTTCGGTCGTATCGGCCGCTTAGTTTTTCGCGCTCTTGTCGATCAAGGTTTGCTAGGTAGCAAATTTGATGTTGTGGCAATCAATGACTTGGTTCCATCTGACAACCTTGCTTATTTATTAAAGTATGATTCCACTCAGGGGCGTTTTAATGGTACGGTTGATGCACCGACTGAAGACTCCTTGGTTGTTAATGGTCATACTATCAAATGCTTAGCGGTTCGAGAAGGGCCTGCCGCATTGCCATGGGCAGAACTTGGTGTTGATATCGTGATTGAATCGACTGGATTATTTGTGAGTAAAGATGCCGCCGAAGGTCATTTAAAAGCAGGGGCCAAAAAGGTAATCATTTCAGCACCCGCGAAAGGAGATGTGAGGACTATTGTTCTTGGAGTGAACGACGACGAGTTGAAAGAAGACGATGCGATTGTATCCAATGCATCTTGCACCACCAACTGTTTGGCTCCGATGGTAAAAGTAGTTCTAGAAAATTTTGGGATTGTGGAAGGTTTAATGACCACAGTACATAGTTACACTGCGACACAAAAACCAGTAGATGGTCCGTCGATGAAAGATTGGAAGGGTGGAAGAGGTGCTGCAATAAATATTATTCCCTCCACGACTGGTGCCGCAAAGGCAGTCGGTTTAGTTCTTCCCGAAGTTCAAGGAAAGCTCTCCGGTATGGCATTTCGAGTACCCACTCCAACCGTTTCGGCAGTTGACTTAACGGTTAAAACGGAGAAATCAACTTCTTACGAAGAGATTTGTCAAAAAATGAAGGAAGCTTCCGAAGGTCCTTTAGCCGGAATTCTTGAATACACCGGTGATGAGGTGGTTTCTTCTGACTTTATTCATTGTCCCGCTTCATCTATTTACGATGCAGGTTCAGGAATGGGATTAAGTGACACATTTTTTAAACTTGTTTCTTGGTATGATAACGAGTGGGGCTACAGTAATCGTTGTGTCGATTTACTGAAGAAAGTAGCTAAGTTTGTCTAGACTTTAGAACTGCTTTTTTTGCCAATAAGCGGAAAACTTCCGCTTAATTCCATTCCCATTCTGACAGTACTTTATTATGAATGATGTAAAAAACATCGATGATGTAAACCTACAAGGTAAACGCGTTTTTGTACGAGTTGATTTTAATGTCCCCTTGGACGCGGATGGAAGCGTGACAGATGAAACCAGAATCAATGCCGCACTTCCGACCATTAGGAAATTACACGAGCAAGGTGCAAAGATTATACTTGCTAGTCATTTAGGACGTCCGAAGGGGCAACGTGTTAAATCGATGAGCCTCGCACCAGTTGCACCCATACTTTCTGACAAGTTATCATTACCAGTCTTGTTTTTGAATGATTGTATTGGTAGTGATGTGGAAGAAGCCCTTCAAAATTTACAGGATGGCCAGATCGTGTTGTTAGAAAACCTTAGGTTTCATAAGGGTGAAACTGAAAATGATCCGACTTTTGCAAAAAGTCTTGCCGCACATGCTGATGCCTTTGTTAGTGATGCTTTTGGGACGGCCCATCGGGCACATGCTTCGACCTATGGAGTCGCAGAACTTTTACCCATTAAAGTATCAGGGTACCTGATTGCGAAAGAGCTTGAATTCCTTGGGCAAAAAACTGCTTCTCCCACTCGTCCATTCACGGTGATCTTGGGTGGGGCGAAAGTGAGTGATAAAATTATGGTAATCGATTCACTCTTGGACAAGGCAGATGTGATCATTATAGGTGGCGCAATGGCTTACACCTTTGCATTGGCAAACGGTAAGAAGGTGGGTGAAAGTTTGAGTGAACCGGATAAAGTTGAATTAGCACGGTCCGCACTTACCAAAGCCAAGGAAAAAGGGGTTCGATTCCTATTACCCATCGATACGCTTGGAACCAATGCATTAGACTTTGATGCAAAAACTTTGGGCGAGACTCAGGTTTTTGAAGGAGATATTGATGATGGTTGGGAAGGGGTAGACATTGGTCCTAAAACAACCGAATTATATGTAAAAGAAGTAGGAGAGGCAAAAACTGTCTTGTGGAATGGACCAATGGGTGTTTTTGAAATTCCGGAGTCCAGTAAAGGTACTTTTGCGATCGGAAAAGCAGTTGCAGAGGGAGATGCCATTTCAATAATTGGTGGTGGCGATTCGGTTAAGGCAATTAATCAAAGTGGTTACTCGGACCAAGTTACTTTTATGAGTACTGGTGGAGGTGCATCATTAGAATTTTTGGAAGGAAAATCTCTTCCCGGTGTCTCTGTTTTAGATCGTCGATAATTATTAACTATAAGAAACTATTAAAATGTCCCGTAAATTTCTCATCGCAGGTAATTGGAAAATGAATAAAACCGCTTCTGAAGCGGTTGATTTAATCGAAGAAATCAAGTCTTCAGTAGGCGATCAGACTTCTGTCCAGGTGTGTGTTTGTCCACCGTTTACCTCTCTCTCTCAGTCATCAGAGTCTGTCGAGAAGTCTGAAGTACTTCTTGGCGCTCAGGATATGAATGCCGCTCAATCTGGTGCATATACTGGTGAGATTTCTGCCGAAATGCTTCGTGATTTATATGTTAGTTTTGTTATTCTTGGGCACAGCGAGAGAAGGCAGTTCTTTGGAGAGACTAATCAAATTGTAAATCAAAAGATCCATGCTGCGATCGGAAATAATTTAAAACCGATTTATTGTATCGGAGAAACTTTAGATGAAAGAGAGGCGGGGAAAACTTTAGACATTGTCAGGACACAAGTAAGGGAGGGCTTAGAAAATTTTCCTACTCATTCCATTGAAAACTTAGTCATTGCTTATGAACCTATTTGGGCAATCGGGACGGGTAAAACTGCAACCGATGAGATGGCACAGGAAGTTCATGCAGAGATTCGAAAGGTTCTTGCTGAAATGTTCGGTGATACTTCGGCGGACAGTATCCGTATTCTATATGGAGGTTCAATGAAACCTGAAAATGCGGCTGGTTTGCTTGCTCAGAAAGATGTGGATGGTGGTTTAATTGGTGGAGCTTCTTTAACTGCACGTGCTTTTGTGGGCATTATTGAAGCGGCTCAGTCTGCATAACAAGCATACGAACAAGCCAACAGATCAAGTAGAGTTACTCTTTTTGTCCTGTAATTCCCGAACAAGTTCTTCGGGGTGACTTTTTGCTTTTACCTTTAAATAGGTGCTTTCTACGGTCCCCGATTTGGTAATAAGAAATGAAACTCGGTGAATTCCTTCGAATGTACGCCCCATAAATTTTTTTTCACCCCACACACCAAATAACTTGGCTATTTTATTCTGCTCATCAAGAAGTAAAGGAAAGGGTAATCGAAATTTTTGCCTGAAATTTTCATGCGTTATTCTACTCCCTCCCGAAATACCAAAGATTTTAATTTCCTTATTTTGAAAAAAGCAATAGTGATCGCGGAATCCACAAGCTTGTGCCGTACAACCGGGAGTGTTATCGCGAGGATAAAAATAAAGTAAGTATTTTTGGCCTAAAAGAATTTCTTTTGAAAAAGAATTTCCTTCTGAGTCGGTAGTAGAAAAATTGGGTACGGTATTAGCTTTTTGAAGAGGGGAAATCTGTTGCATGTTATTTACAATGCAAAGGTAGCGGTTTTTCCGACAAATTCAACCAAGGTGGATTCAATCTTTTCTTGGATCTCTTCCACTAACTTGACTCGTTTTTCTCGTTCGTCTCGAAAAGAAACTTTTACCATTTTATCTCGGTTCAGAACGAGTTGGATTTCAAGGATGACATTTTGTGTTAATCCTTTTTTTCCAATTTTGACATCCACCTCTCTTACTTTTGCGGAGGACTTTAACAGTCTTCGTTCGCTTCCACTCTTGCTATTTTCTTCGGACATTAATTTTGTTTGTTAATAAATTGCATTACATTACTGCTGTCTTCCGATGCAGTAACTAGCTCATTCTTATAAATGAGTTTTCCTGATTTAGAAATAAGAAATGTCCATCGTTTGGGAGTCACTCCTCTTTCAAGTGTGAATTTATCACCTTTGAAGAAACGTTCAATTATCCCTCCCTTGCTTATTGGCACATTAAAAAGCTTGGCAACTTTACCTTGGGGATCCGAAAGAAGGGTGAATGGAAGTTTTTCGGCTTTCTTAAATAAGGAAAGGTTACTGGTTTGGTCTCCACTTATGCCAACAACCTCCACTTCCAATTTTTTCCATTTCTGAAAGTCATCTTTGTAGGAGCATGCCTGCTTGGTACACCCACCCGTCATCGCAGCAGGATAAAAATATAAAAGTATCTGCTTTTTAGCTAAGAAACTTTTGGAGTTCCAAGTTTCTCCTTTTGAATTAACGGCCTGAAAGTTTGGCACTACTTCATTAATCTCAATTCCTGGTAAGGAATTGGAAATTAAAAAAAGAGTAGAGAAAATGAGTACATGAATGTTCATTCTTTTATTTTGCTCTTTAAGTTCCGCGAGAACAAGAATTCTTTTATTATTACCAAGGAATTGGTTCGCCGTCCTCTCCAATGAAAATACCGGTTTTGTCATGGGGGAGTTTTTCCAGTGCATGGAGCATCATCGAAACTGCCTCCTCTACATGATACTTTGCCTCTTGTCCGCCCATTTCCGTTTTTACCCAACCGGGGCTTTGCGAAATCACTCTTATATTGAACGGTTTAAGATCAATAGAGGTCTGCCTGGTTAACATATTTAAAGCTGCTTTTGAACATTGATATGCAATCGCTCCTCCCAATTGAGTATCCCCTCGTAAATGAATTGAGCCCAAACGTGAAGATAAATTAATAATTAAAGGTGAGGTTGAACGTTGGAGGCATGAAACTGCATTTCTGGTCACCAAAAGTGCACCCAGCAAATTGACTTTATAGACCTGCTCGACTGATGAACTTGTTACTTCTTCCAGTTTACTCCAGTCAATGATACCCGCATTATTAAAAAGCAGATCGATGTATTTTTGGTTTTTATCCAACTCATCAAAACAGGATTTTACGGACACCTCATCTTCCACATCTAAGGATAATATTTCAATTCTGCCTTTATATTGCAGTTGCAACGATTGTAATTCATTTGCCCTATTTGTATCTCTGCAACAAGCGTAGATGAAATTTCCCTGCAATAGGTATTGCTTTGTCAATTCAAGCCCGATGCCACGGTTGGCTCCAGTTATTAAAATTCTTTTCATATTTTTTTAATTCCTTTGAGAATATCCTAGATCAAGGTGTGGAGTAAGGATAGTGTAATAGGGAGTTAGAAGTAATATTAAATAAACAAATTTGGCGATGAAACAAAATCAATTAGGAAACTCCGATCTTTTGCTATCTGAAATTGGCCTTGGCACTTGGGCGATTGGTGGTGGTGATTGGGGGATGGGGTGGGGCGAGCAAGACGAGCAAGATTCAATTTCCTGCATACTGGAAGCTTTGGAGCAAGGAATTAATTGGATCGATACGGCTCATGCATACGGTTTTGGGGTTGCCGAAGAAGCAGTCGGAAAGGCACTTCGTGAATTTAACGATGACAGTATTATTGTAGCAACAAAATGTGGCGTGCTCCCCGAGGAGGATAATAAACCCAAACGATTTATCTCGAGAGAAACAATACTAGAAGAAGTGGATGGTTCATTAAAAAGGTTGGGCCGCGATTGGATTGACCTTTATCAAATCCATTGGCCAGTACCGTCCGAGAATTTGATTGAGGCGTGGGAAACATTACAGGATTTAAAAAAAGCAGGTAAAATCCGTTGGGCTGGAGTATGTAATTGTTGGCAGCCTGAACTGGAGGCATTGCAAGCAGTGGCTCCAGTGTCTTCTAATCAACCCATGTACAACATGTTGGACCGTAAAATCGAAGAGAATGTATTGGGTTGGTGTGATCAAAATAATTCTGGTCTTTTGGTTTACAGTCCAATGCACTCCGGAGTATTAACCGGTAAAATTTCTCACCAGTGGCTGGATAGTCTTCCTCAAAATGATTGGAGAAAGCATAAAACCGATCACCCCGTGGTTAAACCACTTCATAGTAAAGATGGTTTACAAGCCTTTCTTATTCTGCAAGAAGAGTTACGATTATTCGCACAAGAAAGAGAGATGACAATTGGGCAACTAGCCGTGTGCTGGGCATTAAGTCCCCGAGAAGTCACTTCTGCTATTGTGGGAGCCCGGAAGCATGGCCAGATTCTTGAGACTGTACAGGCATCTAACAATTCGCTTTCTCAGGATGATAAAAATTTAATTATGAAATATATTACCAAATTTGAAGAAAGTCTTGATCATGCCGGATGAAAAAAAAGTAAAGCCTGTGGAGGGCTCTAAAAAAGAAGTAGTGAGTGATAAAACTGCTTCCGAGATTAAGAAGCCGGTAAGAAGGAAAAAAAAGCCCGTTGCCTTATCAAAAGTAAAAGAGAAAAAACCTGCTACCAAGAGTTCGGTTGCCAAGCCCGTTGAGAAGAAGGAAATAATTACTAAGGAGAATGACGAAAAACCCCAACCTGTAGAAAGTGCCAAAGTAGCTACTGAACCTGTTGTTTCGACTCGCCCGCAGCCTCCACGTGAACCCTCTCCCCGTCGACATCGTGTCGATCTCGCCGAGATTAAGCCCAATATCAAATATATTGCCGGATTGAAGGGGAAAAGATCGATAGTGGGTTTAACTGCTTATGATGCAATTATGTCAAAACTTGTTTCGAAGGCGGGAGTCGATTTTATTTTGGTAGGTGATTCTGTAGGAACTACCCTTTTGGGGTACGACACCACCATTCCGGTTACGATCGATGATATGGTTCATCACACTTCTGCCGTTCGTAGGGGACAACCTGGTTGTTTAGTGGTCGCAGATTTACCATTTGGTGAAGCGAGTCTTTCGTTTGATCGATTACTTGAATCTTCGCGTCGACTTATGCAAAATGGAGCAGATGCAGTGAAGATCGAAGGAGGGAAAGATGTGGCAGATGATATTGAGAAACTGGTTGCCACCGGAATCCCAGTCATGGGGCACATTGGATTGTTGCCCCAGACTGTTAAGGCGATTGGAGGGTATCGTAAATTTGGATCAAGTCGTGAAGAAGCCGATAGTTTGTACACCGATGCGATTAGCTTGGAAGAAGCGGGTTGTTTTGCCGTGATCGCAGAGATGATGGACGATCGGGTTGCCACTCAATTGGCCACTCAAATTCTTCCTCCTTTAATAGGTATTGGAAGTGGCGATAAGTGTGATGGTCAAATACTCGTCACCCATGATTTAATTGGACTTACCCCGAGCCCACTGCCTTCTTTTGTTAAACCATGTGCAAGTTTAGGTCTCGATGGATTAAATGCCCTCACTGGCTATGTGCAAAAAACGAGGAGTAACCCAATCGCGAAAAAATGAACTTTTGCGTGCTTGGTGCTGGTGCCTGGGGGACTGCAATGGCAGTCTATCTATCCAAGTGCGGACACTCGGTCTCGTTGATTCCACGACGCGTTGAACATGCCCTTACCCTTTCTTCGGAACGAGAAAATAAAGATTACCTGCCTGGGGTTTGTTTTGATGAGGACTTACAAATTGGATGTTCCTTACGCCCCGTTCTCATGGAGTCCGAATACCTCTTTTTTGCATGTCCATCTCATGCCCTTCGTGACACTTGTAAACAGGTACGTTTATTCCGTGAGGATTCTTGGAATTTAAAAGGTGGCATCGCACTATGCAAGGGACTGGAGCCAAAAAGTAATTTATTTGCTCATGAAGTGATTCAGGAAGAACTAGGCAATGAAATTGGTTCTGGTTATTTAACAGGACCAAGTCACGCTCATGATGTAGCTGTCAATAAGCCCACTGCGATGGTACTTGCGATGGATTGTGAGGAGACTGAACTGATTGAACTGCAGAGTAATTTAAGTTCTAAAACAATGAGAATTTATAGATCCGAGGATCGGATCGGAGTGGCTCTGGGAAGTTGTTTGAAGAATGTATACGCCATTGCAACCGGCTTATCAGACGGACTGGGTTTAGGAGATAATGCAAGAGCCGCACTTCTCACAAGGAGTATGAATGAAATGATCAACCTCGGAATTTCACTTGGAGGTGAGAGCGAAACATTTTTTGGACTGAGTGGATTTGGTGACTTAATTGGAACTTGCATGGGCGAATGGAGCCGCAATCGAAGATTCGGACTCGCGTTAGCGAAAGGGGGTACACCGAAGGATATTATTAGAACTCAAAAAACGGTTGTCGAGGGGTATTGGGCAACTGGATGCTTTTTTGAGAAGTGTGATTCTCAGGGTGTTGAAATGCCAATTCTTCGTGAGATTTATGGTATTTTATATGAAGGGAAAGATCCTTATCTTGCACTGTCGGATTTAATGAGTCGTGGGCTTAAGGCTGAATCATTACGGGAATAATCAACTTTCATTTTAATTATCATGAATACTGCGGAAGTACCGATTTTAGAAACCCCCAACAAGGAAGATCGTTTATTACTACATTCATGTTGTGCACCCTGTGAGGGGGAGGTGTTGGAAACTTTGTTGAATTCAAAAATTCAACCTACTGTATTTTTTTATAATCCTAATATTCACCCCAAAAAAGAATACGAGATCCGCAAGGCCGAGGATAAGAAATTTTGTGATAAAAAAGGGGTGGATCATATTGATGTTGATTATGATGTAAGAAATTGGTTCGAACGTATAAAGGGATTGGAATGGGAGCCAGAGCGAGGAGCACGGTGTACCGTTTGCTTTGATATGCGTTTTGAAAGGACTGCTCTCTATGCACATGAACACGGTTTTAATTTGTTTTCCAGCAGCCTGGGTATTTCACGGTGGAAGAATATGAAACAAATTAATGGTTGTGGAGAGCGGGCAGCGGCTCGCTATGAGAAGCTAGACTATTGGACTTACAACTGGAGGAAAGCCGGTGGTTCGCAGAGAATGATTGAGATTTCAAAAAGGGAAAATTTTTATCAGCAAGAATACTGCGGTTGCGTTTATTCCTTGCGGGATACTAATAAATGGAGAGTTTCTCAGGGCCGAAAAAAAGTAAATATTGGAGAAACTTATTACGGAGTGGAGCCGGGTGCTTAATGTTAACTTTTTATTACCATGAATAATTCAACGGTTTGGAAAACTTTGGTAGAAGAGGCGCGGGAGATTGCCTCCAAAGAAAGAATTCTGTCAAAGGTTTTGACTGAGTTTATTTTGGAAAGAGAAAGTCTAAGTGATGCTTTGGGTTGGAGATTAGCATCTCGTTTAGTCAAAAGTAGCGTGCCAGAAAGTGATATTCGTGACTTGATCAAAAAGGCTTTTGAGGAAGATATTGAAATGCTACAAAGCGTTGAATCTGATTTAATTGCCGTTACTGAGAGGGATCCTGCCTGTAATGATTTTATCAGTCCCTTTTTATATTTTAAAGGATTTCAGGCACTGTGCTGTTATCGAGTTGCCCATTTTCTTTGGCAAAAAAATCGAAAGGATCTAGCCCTTTATTTACAAAGCTTAGTGGCGGTTGTTTATTCCGTGGATATTCACCCTGCCGCAACCATTGGAAAAGGAATTCTACTTGATCATGCAACTGGCTTTGTGGCCGGTGAAACGACTGTTATTGAAGATAATGTATCGATTTTACACGAAGTGACTTTGGGAGGGACCGGAAAAGATCGTGGCGACCGACATCCCAAAATTAGATCCGGTGTCTTAATTGGTGCTGGAGCTAAGATTCTAGGTAATGTTGAAATTGGAGAAGGATCTAGAGTGGGGGCCAGTAGTGTAGTGCTCGATGATGTTCCTGCCCATATTTCAGTCGCCGGAGTTCCGGCCAAAGAAATTGGCACGATTAAAAATGTATCTCCTGCCATGGGAATGGATCATAATTTATTGGAGATGCGTGAATATGAGAGCGGGGGAGGGATTTAATTAAAAATGTCCTTTTATTGACGAAACTACTCCCTTCATGTACACAAAATTCTGATGCTTCCAAAATCTAAACCCGAACCACCTATTTCTTCCGACAGTTCTTCAAGCACTGAGGATCAATCAAACGAGTCCATTATTCCTGCTGATTTTGAAAACAAAGGGAAAAAGAAAGTGGAAGATCTTGAAGTAAAAGATGCGCAATTAATTTTTCACTCGATTTGGCATGAACTCGAACAAGAGGTCGGAGTGGAGAACCTTCATTTCCCGGCTGAGATATTCTGGCTTAATGGATCCCCGGGGGCGGGAAAAGGTACTCAGACTGCGTTTATCATGGAGTTTCGTGACCTGACTGAGAAGCCAATAATCGTCAGCGAACTGTTAAACTCTCCGGAAGCACGCAAGAAGATTGATGCGGGTCTACTGGCGGGAGATCGTGAAGTTACCAAGTTGGTACTTCGCAATTTACTGGAGCCCAATTATCAGAGTGGTGCTATTGTGGATGGGTACCCAAGAACAAAGACCCAGGTTGAATGTTTGAAACTTTTTCATCGTCGGCTCACTGAATTAAGACATAAATATCTTGGTACTTTTCAAGAAGCACAATTTCCAAAACCTCGTTTTCATATCATCATGCTATTCATTGATGAAGAAGAGAGCGTCAGAAGACAATTTATTCGTGGTCAAAGGTCATTGGATCATAATGCAGAAGTGGATGCCTCCGGTGTGGGGAAAAGAAGAGAGGTCCGGAAGACCGATTTGGATGAAGCGGCAGCACATAGTCGGTACAAAACCTTTAAGGAGTCAACCTATGATTCTCTTACCACTTTGCGTGATGTATTTCATTACCATTTCATCAATGCACATGGCTCGGTTATTGAAGTTCAGCAACGGATTATTCAGGAGCTTAAATATCAAAGTTCATTGGAACTGGATGAATTAACTCATGACCAAATTTCCTCGATTCCTCTGGCTCAAAAACTTTCGTTACATGCCAGGCAACTTTTAGTACAGAGGCTTGATTCTTATCAGAAATTTCACCCGGAGCTTTTTGAACAAGTCGTTGGCTTGATCAAAAGTAAATTCATTCCTATCGTTGAGAAACATTCCATTTCTGGTTTAGCTTATATTAATTCTGAAGCTTCCGTTTTTGATGATCCACTCGCTGTAGCGATGTTAATTGATATCTTCACAGAAAGAGGTTTCACCGCTGTTGTGGATATTCGAAGAATGGAAGTTCCTTCCCGAATTGATCCTAAAACCTATGAAATTATTAATCGGGTGAAGAAAGTCTATCGAGTAAGAATTAATTTCCCTGGTTCTACCATTCGACGAGGTTTGTAAAAATTCCACCTAGCTATTTCTTTACTTAAATTATGGATCATAGATACGAAAAATTAGCGGACACTCTAGTTTATCACTCCACCAAGTTAAATCCTGGAGAAAAGGTATTGATTCATGCAATTGATATCCCTCAGGATATGACCTTGGCACTAATTCGTGCGACCCGAGAATGTAAGGCAATTCCTTTTGTGCAGGTTCAAAATGGACGGATTGATCGCGAGTGTATATTGGGAGGAGAGGATATTCAGTTTGAAACTTCTCTCAGTTGGGAAATGGAGAGAATGAAGAGTATGGACGCTTACATAGCGATTCGTGGATCTTTAAATGTCTTTGAAAATTCTGACCTCCCACAGGAAGATTTAAAGCGGGCAATGAAGATACTGAAACCTGTTCTTGATTGGCGTGTGCAGAAAACAAAATGGTGCGTTTTGCGTTGGCCTTCTCCCTCGATGGCACAACAAGCAAAAATGAGTAGTGAGGCATTCGAGAACTTTTATTTTGATGCCTGTTGTATGGATTATGGACGAATGAGTGAAGGTATGGTTGCTCTCGAGAATCGTATGCGAAATGCGGATCAAGTTAAGATTGTTGGTCCGGGTACAGATTTGAAATTTTCAATTAAAGGGATCGATGCCGTAGCATGTGGAGGAACGCACAATATTCCTGACGGAGAAGTCTTTTCCTGTCCTGTTCGCGATAGTGTAGAGGGTACAATTACTTTTAATGCAGATACGATTTATCAGGGTACTTCCTTTTCAAATGTCGTTCTTCATTTTGAAAAAGGAAAAATTGTGGAATCAAGTTCATCCGCTAACTCTGAAAAATTAATCGAAATTTTAGATTCTGACGAAGGAGCTAGATTTATTGGCGAATTTGCGATCGCCTTTAATCCCATGATTCGTGAACCCATGCTTGATATTTTGTTCGATGAAAAAATTGCAGGCTCATTTCATTTCACTCCTGGACAGGCCTATGAAGAAGCTAACAATGGAAATAAATCCCAAGTTCATTGGGATATGGTAAACATTCAACGACCTGAATATGGTGGTGGTGAAATTTGGTTCGATGGTGAGATGATTCGAAAAGATGGTGAATTTGTTCCTGTGGATTTACATAAATTAAATCCTGATTATCTTTTGCAAAATTCATAGCACAATCTGACTGAAATGAGCCCGCCGGCATTGAATCAATTCCTTGCCTCTTTGCCCAAAACAGAGACCCATTTACATATTGAAGGTGCTCTGCCGTGGGAACTTTTAATTGAAAAAGATCCTGCGAAGTTTAATCCGGTTCCCTTTTTTCATGAACCGAACTTTAAGTATCAGAGTTTCGAGCAGTTTGAATCTATTCTTATCGAACATGCGATGGGTTGGTTTGATTCAGCAGAAAGTTATCATGAAGCGGCAAAAGTAATTTTTTCAAAACACATACAGCAAAATGTTAAGTATGTAGAAACAAGCTTTCACGCTGGAATGATTGAATTTTTGAAACTGCCTGGCGAAGAAATTTTAAATGCGATACTGGATGCTGTTCCAAAGGGACTTGAGGTTCGTGTTTTTCTTGGCATTAGTCGTAATGCATATACCCCTTATTTGGGTCCCATATTGGACCAGGCGATTGGTTGGTCCAATTTGTCCGGTATTGATTTACATGGTCTTGAGTCGTTACCATTCGAGACTTGGATTTCTCCTTTTTGGAAACGTGCACAGGAGCATGGGAAAACAGTAAAGGCCCATGCGGGTGAATTTGGTCCTGCTTCCAATGTGTCACAAGCCGTTAAAGAATTAAAGGTGAAGAGAATTCAACATGGTACCCGTGCATTTGAAGATGAGGAAGTAATGCAACTCTTGGTTGATGAACAGGTTACCCTTGATATGTGTCCCATCAGCAATGTTAAATTAAGAGTAGTGGATCGAATGGAAAACCATCCCATTAAAGATTTTATGAAGAGAGGAATTCGTTGCACTGTCAGTACGGATGACCCTTTATCTTTTAATAATTCATTGAATGAAGAATATACTTCTTTGGTGAATCACTTATCTTTTTCTTACCAGGAAATTGCCCACTTAGTATCCAATGGCTTCGAGGTTGCCGATTTGTCCGAGGCGACTAAAAAAAGTTTTCTCAGTCAAATTAAAGAAGAAATATCCAAAATGAACAGAGTTGATGGCTGAGGAACTTTTTATTTGCCCGGAAGGATTATCGGGAAGGGTTGATAAAATTCTTGCTCAGGTATTTCCAGATAAAAGTCGTTCGTTAATTCAAAAGGCAATTGAGGGGAAAAAAGTTAGACGACAAGAGGGGGCATTGCTTGTAGCGAAATCAAAGATCTATGCTGGAGAGGTATTGGTAATAGATCTGTCTCGAGATGACATTATTCCGTTAGTTGCAAGAGATATCCCCCTTACTATTTTATATGAAGACGAAGAAATAGTAGTAATTAATAAAGCAAGTGGAATGGTGGTTCACCCGGGAGATGGAACGAAGGATGATACCCTTGTTCATGCATTGCTCCATCACTACCCAAATGGTTTATGCCCAGTAGGAGCACCTGAAAGACCCGGTATAGTTCACCGTTTAGATAAGGAAACAAGTGGCGTTATGGTAATCGCAAAATCAGAACGGGCTTACTATTCGTTGGTTGATCAATTTTCGCAAAGGAAGACGGATAAAGAATATTTTGCCTTAGTTTTTGGGGAACTTCCCGAGGAGAAGGGAAGGGTGGATAAACCAATTGGCAGGCATCCCAAAAACCGGACCAGGATGGCAGTGGTTGAACACGGAAAGTCGGCATTGACTGAATGGGAAACCATTCGAACATATCAAGGACCTTTTAGTTTTTTGCGTGTTAAAATTCATACTGGTAGAACGCATCAAATCCGTGTCCATCTTTCATTTCTTGGTCATCCGTTGGCAGGTGACTCAACCTATGGAGCAAAGAATCACTCTGGATTTAATCGAGTGATGCTTCATGCGCATTGTTTGAAACTGACTCATCCTGTCAGTGCTGAACAACTTACTTTTAGAGCCGAATTACCCTTAGATTTTGAAACCTGTTTACATTTATTGTAGGGGGCGAAGGGAGATCCTGGTTTGTCAAATGGGTGGGTAATCTAGATCTAACTAATTTCTTTTAGGTTTTTGGTAATGAGTGCGAATGCCTCATCCACATCATCTACAATTTTAAATAATTCAATATCTTTGGGCGAGATAACACCCCATTTAATAAATTGTTCAAAATTGATTAGTCCTTCCCAAAATTCGCGCCCGTATAAAATAATAGGCATTTGTTTACCCAGTTTTTTGGTTTGGATTAATGTTAATGTTTCAAAAAGTTCATCCATTGTTCCAAATCCACCCGGGAAGACTACCACCGCTTTTGCGTGATAAAGAAAATAGAATTTACGTACAAAGAAATAATGAAACTCGAAGGATAATTCTGGAGTCGCATATTGATTCACGCCTTGTTCAAACGGAAGACTTATACCCAATGCGATTGATTTACCTTTGGCCTCAGTCGCACCTTTATTTGCCGCTTCCATCATGCCTGGTCCACCGCCTGAACAAACATAATATTTATTTCCAGGCACTTCTTTAGTATCGGACCACTCTGTTAGGCGGAACGAAAGTTTTACGGCTTCATCATAGTATTTGGACAATAGGACGATACTCTCCTTCTGGGCCAGTTCCGCTTGATCCTGATCTGAAATTGTTGCTTTTGAAGAAAGGCTTTTTTTGAATAACGAAAGTTCCTCCTGTGCTTCTTCCTGAGGTTTTGAGCGAGCGGATCCAAAAAAAACGATTGAGTTCTCAACTCCCTGTTCACGCAGCCGTACTTCAGGTTCAATTAATTCACATTGTACTCGGATTGGCCGTGCTTCATGGCTATTGAGGAACTCTTTATTTGAATATGCTTTGGATAATTTTTTTGTCATATTGATAGTGTCGCGTTTTCTTCGGTAAATGAAAAGTTCATTCAGAAAAATAAAAAATGATTTTTTACTAAAGTTGCGTGTTTAACGACCGATTATAATAATTAGCCGCAAGGATGCAGCCTCATTTATTACTGATTCAATCAACAGGAGGTCGATTAGAATCACAACCATAAGCAATGTCTTAGGACATTAAATTCAAATTGTTGTGATATTTATTCAAGACTATCTAGATAAAAAGGAATTGTTAACTATGAGTGACGAATCAAACCAAACTGCATCTAAATTTAACACCCAACGGGATGTGATCTCATTCCCCTCTGAAGCAGAGGACGAAGTTACCAAAGAAGAAATTGGTAAATGGGTCGATCAATTAATGGAGATGCCCGAACCTGAAATTTCCTCTTCAGTATTCGTTCATGAAGGATGTAACGAACTTGATGATCCATTGACCTGTGTTGCAGAAAGAATTCTTTCGGAAGAAAGCTATCTGTAGAATGCAATATTTTGGAAAATGAGGTATCTCATGATGAACCGACGAAATAGGTAAGAGGTTGAATCAAAATCTTTTCGTTAAAGATTTTGATTATACGGTCGACTATAGAGGTAGCTACATGGATGTAGCCTCATTAAAATTTGGTTCAATCCACAGGAGGTCGATTAGAATCACAACCATCAATTTTGCCTACTTGGCATTTTTAACAATTTTGTTGTGATATTTATTCAAGACTATCTAAAAACGGATGAAAACTTAATGATGAGTTCTGATTCTACTCCTTTGAGTTCAAACTCCAGTAATCAGAGTGTGGTTATTACATTCCCCACAGATCCAACTGAGGTAGTCTCCAAAGAAGAAATTGGTAAATGGGTAGACTTGCTAATGGAAATGCCGGAACCTAGGAATTCCGGTGCTGATTTCATCAACAAGGGACTTGAGCAATTCGATGATCCCTTGGGCTGTGTTGCAGAAAAAATTCTTTCAGAAGAAAATTTAAGATAGAATTCAATTTTTTTTGGGATATTCAAAATTTTCGATTGCACAACTTCCCACTTCGAGAAAATTCCATTTATCGGTTTTACTACTTAAAATTACCACTCCACATGTTGGGATACTTGAGATTGAACTCGATCCCAATAAGTTCGCGAGATGGGTAATGGTTGGGTTGTGAAATACTAAAGCAACGGAACTTATTTCTGAGGGAAATGTTTGAATTTTATCCAAAATTGTAGAGGTGGATCCTTCGTATAGTAGTTTGTCATATTCTACTCTTTGTAAAGGACACCATTGAGCTTTAATTAATGCGATTGTTTCTTTTGCTCGGCATGCAGTCGAAGAAATAATTTTTTCTGGAGAAGCGTAAAGGGATTTTAGTGTTTTGCCCATATTGGGGGCATCTTGTAGCCCTCTTGCATTTAATGTTCGTTCGTGATCTTGAATTTGGCTGTTGTCCCAAGAAGACTTTGCATGTCGAATTAAGAATAGGTTTTTCATTGCGGTAAGTTTTTTTCGTATTGCACGAGTCGGACTATTCTTCACCATATCAATTATGAGATCAATTATTCTTTCGTTCGTATGGATCACTTTTTACTTGGGGGGATGTAGTGATCAGGATCCCGAATCTGACACTCAAAACACAGAAACCGCTTTCATTGAAGTAGAGAAGAGCGAAGATTTGGTGATCGATGATCGATTTAGTTCAAAAGATCGTGATGTAGTCAAAATATTTGCCGATTTTGAAAAACCGATTGCGACCTTTCCCACGATTGAGCAACGCGAAGCAGTTACCCAAAAAAATGGTCGTCTATATCGTAAAGATTTATGGGACGAACCTTTTACCGGTACTGTGATTGAAAATTTCTCCGATGGATCACTTTCGTTAAAAACCTCTTATTACAGAGGATTACCCCATGGGCAACAAGTCAGGAATTTCTCCGATGGGCAAAGAGCCCTTGAGGCAAACTTTGATCAAGGTGTCCTCGTGGGGGTTAAATCGAGATGGTGGCCCAATGGAGTAATAAGGGAAGAGGCTTACTGGAGTGAAGGGAAGTATATTGGACGTCGTTTGTGGGATCGAACTGGACGACTAATAAAAGAGGAAATTACACCTCAAAGTTAGCTTCTTACTTTTTCACTTTCCTGAATTTTTGATACATACTCAGAAAAGTCTCCGACTCGGATAATGGATAGGTTCTCAATCACCTGCCTTCTTTCAATTGCACGAAGTAATTCGAATGATTCGTCGCTTATGTCGTCTGGCACTACTACGACGAGATGACGTGACTGGAGTCTGAAATTGGTATCGCTCAGTGTTTGAATTAAAGAAATTTCGTCACTATTTTCCCAAGTATTTCTAATTTCAACTCCAAGTGATAAGGAAGGAATCCACAAATCTGTTTCGCCGACTGAGTATCTCTTTCTTACCTCCAATTTAAGGGCCAATAACTTGTATTCACAAATATGAATCAGATCCATAATCGAAGCAGAATTACTTAATAATGATTCTTTTTCTTTTAGCACAAGGGATGAAAGGTAGGCGATCAAGTCGCCATGATGAAGCATCTGCATTCTTTCTCTCGCAAAACTCCGCAGGTGAGGATCTGGAAAGAGAGTGTCCAAAGAGAGTGTCTCGTTATTATTTTGTGCTGGATTGAATGTTTTGTTTTCAATTTTTAAAATAGCAGGTTCAAGGTCTTCTGGAAAAGGAATCGTGTGGACGCGAAGATCGTAACTCGCTTGCTTTCTAGACATTTCGCTCAGCTTCTCTCGAAGCCATATACCAAGGTAGAAAACATTTTTATTATTTTCATATCCAACTTCTCTGTATCCTTTTACTTTTTCCCTGAATGCAAATACGCCCTTATCATAGTACTCGTATGGTCCATCCAATTTATTTACCGATGCGGCAACTTCTTCAATTAAGTCTCGATCATCTTTCCAGTCTCTTCTCCTCCGGTGGTAAACTGGGGTTCCAATCGTCGATGCTCTCGGTCTTTCAAATCTAGGCATTTTTATAGAATAAGATAATTTAAGAACACTTTCAATCTATATTATGTCAGGAATTTTAAAGTTTTCATATTGTTGCATTGAATAGGGAAGAGTGTTTGAATTCAATTCCTTATGAGAATCATAAAAGTTGAATTTTTCTTTAGTGTTTTTTTATTACTGCTGATTTCTTTAACTGATTCTTTCGGAGAATTAAACAAATCACAAGTTTCCCCGTCCGGAAACGAAGCAAATAGCACACTGTTAAAGCAAGAGGTTATTAGAGTTATTAAACCTGGAGTCTTTGACTACCAATCACAGGATTACATGGTTCGGATGAGAGTATGGGGAGTTGAGTTTCCTAAGCGGGAACAACCTGGTTACAATGAGGCACTCACATTTAGTGAACAAAAACTCTTATCTGTCTCCCCGAAAATTCAAATAAGGCAAGAATTTGATTTGCAAAATTTGAAAGTGGTGGAAGTTACCATCATGAATGGGCAGATGAATTTTAGTAGGGAGGCTATTTCGCTTGGAATTGGCTGGCATTCAGAAAAAGAATCGAACCGTTACGGTCCTTTTGTAATCGCTCAGCTAAAAGCGAAAAGATTAAATTTAGGAATTTGGGCTAATAATTTTAACTACAAGCAAATTCAATCCCCTTCTTCCATACCCACACCTCGGCTTCCCGGAATGTACAATAGCCAAAGATCTTTCGTCCCATCGCTTAGTTTTTGGGTGACTACTTTTGGAAAGATTCACCGACCAGGGTGCTCTTTTTATCAAAGAGGGCGGGGGAATTTGACCTCAAAACCCCAAGGACTTGATTGTCGAATATGTGGAGGTCGGAACTCGAAATAATTAAAAAATTTAAAAAAATGTGTTTTTTTAAAGCGTAGTATTGTAGAATTCGCAAAAACTTATATACAACCCTTATGTATTTACCAAATATCAACGAATTCCCAAAGTTTTCTTTAAAGCGTCTTCTCAGTACCTGTTTTGGCAATAATGATTCAGGAGGGAAACAAATCTGCATATTAATTGATCTTCCTGACCTTGCTTTGATGCACGGGCACAAATTTTTGGATTCTAGCGAGTTTTCTGTTCAGAAGTATGCACACGATGTCTTTCTTCGAGATTTAAAAAACGGAGTATCACAGGATCTCAATTATTCGGGCAATGACATATTTGCATTCAAAACTACTGGCGGAAGCAACCTAGATCCGGAGGATGCAGCAACTAATTTCAACGGTGATTCTCTTTCCTTGGAAAATGATATTTATCCAAAATATGATATCATACTTGCGATTACTGATTATTCATTAACTGCACCATTAACTGCTTCTGCTAAGATTCATGGCTTTCGTGGTGCTACACTGCATGGTGTTAATGATATAATTTTGAACTCAGGTTTAGCGGTTGATTACAATGAAATTAGCAAACAATCTGAACTCTTTAGGAGTGTATTAGATCAGTCTGATTCCTTTGAACTCGACTTTGAAGTGTTGGGGAAAAAGTCTACACTCACAATCAATTGCCAAAACCAATCGGCTCAGAAAAGTCATGGTCTTTGCCCGGGGGGGATACCCGATGTTGCAAATCTTCCCGCCGGTGAAGTTTATTTTGTTCCCACATCTGCCTCGGGATCATTTCCATTTCGTTTTTCGGACGGTACGCTCGCCCAGATGGAGGTTGATAACGGAGCAATTATAAATGCCTCGCTCATTCGAGGAGATCAACAGAAAGTTGATGACCGCAACCAGCAACTCAAGGAAGATCCTGCAACCGGTATAATCGGAGAACTTGGCTTTGGTACTCAATTACTACCTTTCTCTGGTAAAGATATTCAAGATGAGAAAATACTCGGTACTTGTCATGTTGCCACCGGACGGAGCGATCATTTAGGAGGTTCATTAACCCCTGACCTTTTCAATTCACGGATGAATGCATCGCATGATGATATTTTATATGCACCACCAAAGACTCCTGAAATTAATGTTTCGGAAGTAAGAATGAACAAAAATGGGGAGAGTATTAGTATTTTAAAGGACTTTCAGCCCACTGCTTTTTTACTGGATCATCTCTCCTCTGAGTATCCGGTTGAAAAATTTCTAACCAGTGTCTCCTAACAGAAGATTTTTTTTATTTTATTTAACAGGATTTTTCCTGTTCACAGTTTCTGTTTTTGGCTTTCGACAAGCACCTTCTGTCCCTCGTGCACCCTCAGTCAGTAAAGTTCGTACTGTTCCAAGCTTCGGTGCCTTCAAGCGTGCACCCTTCGTACCCTCCGCTCGAATTGCTCGAAAATCACCAGGCGCTCCTCGTTCTCCCACTGCTAGATATCCAAAGCGTGTCAAGCGCCCACCTTTAGTTAAACGTCCTAAGCCGGTCAGAAACACTCCGTTTGTTCAACGTGTGCCTACATCCAAAAGAGTTCCTTATGTAAGACGAGTACCGAAGAGGTCATGAGTTAGATCCTTCCGAGTTCACTCGGGCAAAATTTTTCCCTAAAAGCTTTGCAATACGACCTTATATTTAGGAGGTTATTGTTAATGTTTGTGCGCTTACCTATTTTTGCTCGTTGGAGTAATTGCATCCTCGTTTTTTGCAAAAGGTTGCTGGTTTGTTTGTTTTTGCTTTTTTTGTCTCAGCACAGAGGGTATTCGAGCAACCAAGATGGTAGTATGAACCAGACATATTCGGTGGATTGGAATGGTACGGTCTTCTTAGTGAGTGGGGATGGGTTTTTGAATTCATCCTTTCCCACTTTGTCATTATACGAAAATAATTATTATGTTTTTAACAATAACAGCACTGGGGAGTTTCGTTTTTCTGTAGGAGAAGATAACAATACTCAATATTCAAGCCTTGATGTTTGGAACAACGGGTCTTACAGCAGTGACGAATATTTGTTGTACTCCCCTGAGTTAAATTCTTCCCGAATCCTTTACTATTTCAATCCCGAAGATAACGCTTCGGTTGGCCAAATTAATATTTCTCCTCATGATTCACAATTTTTTCATCCCCAAGTTAATGTAACTTCTTTTAAATTTGGTCAATCGGTTGCAATTAATGATTGGAACCAAACTATTATTGGTTCCCCGGGGGAGACAATATCTCATGACGGTGCAATTCATGTTTTCAATAAAGAAGTAAATGGAAGTTACTCTTACCTTGAAGAAATTGTTCCTCCTGTGTTGGGTCAAAATGGCCAGTTTGGCCATGCATTGGAAGTAGAAAACCAATTTCTTTTTGTGAGTTCGCCTGATAGTTCGACTTATTCCGGTTTAGTCGATGTTTTTACTCGCGAATCGAATGGAAGTTATGGATTTACGGAAAGCCTGAATACCTTTGCAGATAATTTGGACAGTTTTGGTTGGGATATTTCTGCCTCTGGTAATTATTTGGCAGTCAGCTCACGACAATCCATCAACAATGGTGGTGGTAAAATCTCAATTTTTGAAAATAATGGTACTAATTGGGGTAATGTTACTGTTTTACGTGCAGATGATAATCAAAGTAATGATGAATTTGGTTACTCATTAAACCTTTCTGGTTCTCGTCTACTTGTAGGTGCACCGAAAGCGGACGCTAATGGTACTGATTCGGGAGCAGCCTACATTTTTGAGCAAAATGGATCGGGATGGAATCAAACTGCAAAGCTATCTCCGAGTGGTTTATCGGCTGGCGATGAGTTTGGATATTCAGTCTCGTTAGCAAATAATTTGGCCTTCGTCGGAGCGAGGCAAAAAGATGGAAATAGAACTAATGCGGGAGCGGTTTATATTTTTCATCTTAATGGACTGAACTGGGAGCAGGTTTCAATAATTTATCCACCCCAAGACCAATCCAATCAGTTTTTTTCTTCTGACTTGAAAGTAAACTCGGATATTCTTGCTGTCTCCTCACCCAGTCAGGGTGAGGGGTATGTATATTTATATCGTGTGGAAAACAATGGTTCGAATATTTCATTGATTTCGAGCCTGGGTCTTGATGAGGCCAATTCCACGGATCAGGGTTTTCTTTCTATCGCATTGAAAAATGGAACCGCGATAGTTGGAATTCCTGGAGATAGTACTTTTGCGGATGTCGGTGGTGGTGCTTTGGCGTTTCATAATGATGCATGGCAAATGAAGGTTTTACCCGAGTTGGCGCCGATTATTGATCATAATGCATCGAGAAATCATACTATCGCGGAAGATAGTGGAATCTATCAATATGACTTCAACGGTTCACATCCATTTGATTCAAATTTGATTTGGTCTCTATCCCTCCATCCAGATGGTAATGCAAGTTTTGATTTAAATTCTACTACTGGCATGTTTTCTTACACTCCAGATGGCAATTTTAGTGGAATTCATGAATTTCAAGCGACTCTTTCAAATGAAAATTACTTCGATGTAGTTGATTTTAATGTAACAGTCACACCGGTTCAGGATGCTCCAATATTTATTACCACCTCTCTTCCATCAGGCATGGAAGGAGATGATTATAACCAAACTATCTCCGTTTTTGACGCCGATGATGATGACAACCTATCTTTGAGTTATAACTCTGCTTTAGTGGGTTTAAACGTATCCGGGTTTAATATTGTTGGAGTTCCGGATGCAGGAAGTGCGAATGGACAAGCATATCAGGATTATAATGTTACTCTTTCGCTTAATGACGGGAATGTTAGTGTCCAAGGAATATTCGATATTCGGATTCTCAAGCGCAATAACCCGCCACAAATTTGGGTGAACGGAGATTCTAATCTATCAGTTTTACCTGATATTACTCTAAGTGAGGATTTTAATGAGACTACTTGGTATGCCTCTTTACCATTTTTAGACTACAATGATTCAGACGGTCATTTAGTTGATCTTAATGTGACCGTTTATCCAACCTATGGGAATCTGACTTGGGACATTAATGCAACCGATTTGAACAGGAGTATTTCCTATACTCCGCTTGTACCTCATTTCAATGGAACTGATTCCTTTACGATGATTTTAAGAGATATTGAAGGGGAGGGTAATAAATCTACTGTATTAACTTTTAACTTGGTGGTTTCTCCAGTCAATGACCCTCCAGTAATTTCGTCTGTGCCTTCCTCCACTGTCGTAAATGAAGGTGATATGTTTCATTACCCACTGGTGTTATTGGACCCAGATCTTAGCGATGTGGGAAGCACGGAGGTGCTCAATGTGACGGTTGAGAACCTTCCTCCCAGTGGATGGTTGGAATACAATTCCACCACTCAGATTTTATCGGGTACGCCATCTTGGTCGGACTATGAGGACGCGGGACCGAGGCTAATAGTCATTAAGGTGTTTGATCATGCTGGATTGGAGGATACTCAAGCATTTACCCTTCAAGTTATCCCTGATAACTATCCACCAGTGATAACACAGGGGGCGACTTTCTCAACCTCCCTGAATGAGGATTCAGTTCTCAATACGTGGAGTGGGCTTGATTTATCCGTTACAGGATTAGACCAGACCTTGGGTACTTTAACTTGGGCAATTTCACAGCAGGCCCAAAATGGAACCGCATCGGTTACAGGAACCGGAACAACACCCACTTCCCTGAGCTATCAACCAGATGGTAATTTTTCTGGAACTGATTACTTTTTAGTTCAAGTTTTTGAATCTTTGGATCCAAATGCTTCGGACGTAATTCGAATTAATTTAAATGTTTTGCCAGTAGAGGATGATCCGGTTTTTAAGAGTTTGACCTCAGGGGTGGCCATCCAGGATTTCCTCTTTGACTATAATATCACAACTTTTGATGCAGACCTTGGTACAAATGTAACGATTTCCTCTCTTGTTCCTTTACCTGGGTGGTTAAGCTTAAGTGATTTTGGGAATGGTTCGGCACGATTGAGGGGCACACCTAATCAATACGACCTTGGTAATAACTTAATCGTGCTCGAAGTTCGCGATCAAACGAATCGATTTGCAGTTCAGGCTTTTATGCTTGTTGTTTTGGATGAAAACACCAATCCAGTCATCGCACAGGGAGAAACCACCACCTTTGTGCATACAGAGGATCTGGCTTGGAATGGAAGTTCGCTCATTTCCGCAACCGATATAGACGGACAATTCTTAAATTGGACTCTCAAATCGAGCCCATCCAATGGAAGTGCTCAAGTTTCTGGTCAGGGTTCATCGCCCCCTGTTTTAGACTATATTCCTGATTCAAACTTTTCAGGTTTGGATTCTTTTCAGGTTGAAGTCAGTGATGGAATTGGAAGTGATTTTATTACCATTAATTTAAATATCCAAAATGTTGACGATGCACCCGTTTTTTCGATTCTTCCCACCGATCAGGTTACGATCGATAACCAAAGTTTTGCCATTTCTCCAAAGGTATATGATGCAGATAGCCTAGTTGGAAGCGAGATTCAATTGACTGGTCCTGCATGGCTCGGAGTTTCCTCTTTTGATCGTTCCACCGGAGTTGTTCAATTGGCAGGAGTTCCTGGAGAAAGTGATGAAGGCAATTCATCCTTTTCTTTACTAATTACCGATTCAACTGGTTTACATAATTCCGCTGAATTTAAAGTTCAGGTGCGGGTTCTTAATTATGCACCATTAATCAATTCTGGTTCGGCGTTGGTATCGGTTACAATGATCGAGGATGATAATACAAGTTGGAGTGCACCCAATTTAGTTGGTGCTGATCACGAAACTTCTGCAAATGATTTAGTATGGTCTTCCACTAAGCCCAACTTTGGTTCCGTTTCCGTTTCGGGTACTGGTTCTAGTCCGGTTACTTTTGATTATTATCCTGACGGAAATTTTTCTGGCTCAGATTTCTTTACAGTTATGGTAACCGATGGGGGTGGGATTGAGGGATCACCTCCTAAATATGATACGATTTTAGTGAATGTGGAAGTTTCTCCTGTAAACGACGCTCCGGTTTTTATTTCCACCCCAATGACGGACAGGAATGAATCTTATAGTTGGAACGATGAATCAGTCTATATTTATCAGGTAAAAACCTATGACGCAGACTGGAATTATGAATGGCACACCATTGATCTAAATGTCAGTGGGAATCTACCGGAATGGTTAACTTTTAAAGATGAGGGAAATGGTACCGGACTTCTTTATGGATTGGCTTCCGTCCAAGAGGAAGGAAATTATACTATTTCTCTTGAGGTTTTTGATTCCAATCAAACTTCAACGATTCAGAATTTCACGCTGGAAATCAGAATCGATAATTACCCGCCAGTTTTTAAGTCAGTCAGCGAAGCGAACAAAACAATTTCTGAATTAATTGTATATGTTGATGAGGATTCTAATCTAAGTAGTTCCCGGGGCGGATGGGTTGCCCCCTCTGACTACATAGCTGTAGACCCTGATCCGACAAAGCCATCAGCAATGCCCCTGACTTGGACTTTGGCAGAAAATCCTAATAGTGGGGCAAGTGTAGTAGTTCAGGACTCACCTGATTTCGGTGTACTTGACAGGCAACGACCTTATTTATTTTCTTATCTTCCCAGACATAATTTTTTTGGTGATGATATTATCAAGCTCAAAGTGAGCGATGGTAATCGAAGTTCTATCCTTCCTGTACGGGTAAAAGTAAGAGCTCTTCCTGATGCCCCCACTTTTACCACATCGTTTGACTCTGTATTAGTGGCAAAAGAAGGAGCTCAGTTCAGCTTGGATATTTCAACTGTTGATCCTGATAATAGTCCGAGGACTATCAAGGTTTTTGGACTACCATCAGGGGGGAACTCATGGCTCAAGCTGGGTGACCAAAATAGTACCAATGGGAGTGCTCGCTTGTTTGGTGTTGCCCCTTCGCAAAGTAGTGGCGATCGATATCAACTTGCTTTTGTTGTTACCGATGAGACAGGTCTATTTTCAGTGCTCAATTGTCAACTTGTTGTGGATGGAAAGAATTTAAGCCCTGTAATTGACGCTGGTTCCTTCATGACCATTCGTTTCGATAGTAGTGGACAAGCACATCCTTCTGATATCGCTCGATTATATGCAAGTGATCGCGAGGGAGAAAATCTTCTCTGGAGTCTGTCTCCCAATTCTTTACCCTCCTTTGGTACGGCATCTGTATCTGGGAATGGAACCTCAAATCCTCAGATTAAATACCTTCCTTATTCTTCTGTGCAAAAGGATCGCTTTGGGATAAGGGTATCCGATGGGGTAAGTTTTGATGCAATTGAAATTACTGCCATTATCGTTGAAAACTTCGATTCATTTGATGTTACTGAACCGACGATAACTTCCACATCAGCAGGGCTTATTTTCTCCGATCATTTTAAGATATCTAATCTGACCCGGAACTCGGTTACTCAAGCACTAATGCTTCAAGGTCCAGCATGGCTAAAAGTGAAAAAAGTGACATATGATTTATTTAAGTTAGAGGGTATGGTTCCTGATAATGTTACTGGAGACTTTGCAATAAAACTTTCCTTTTTGGAAAATAATGAACGGAAAGCGCTCAAAGAGTATACTTTGAAGGTTTTAAATATTTCTCCTCCTCAACTCAGTCTTAAAGGAGATCAATTTATTCAATTAAGCGTGGGGCAAACATTTTCAGACCCGGGTTATCTTTCCACTGCTCAAGACGGTAGTGATTTAAATGACAGTGTTGAAGGTGCTGTAGATACAAGTCAAAAGGGTCTTTATCAAATTACTTACCGCTCGGAAGATTCTTCAGGGAATTTCTCAGAATTAAAAAGAACTGTTCAAGTTGTGGATCGAAATGACAGCGTTCGTATATCGAATATTACTTCAATCCTCCCAGTAGGACTTGATACTTTTGCAGTTTTAAAAAACGGATCTTTTTTACTTGGCTCTTCGTCTGAGTCGGAAGCAATAGTATCCAAATACGATAATTATGTAGAGCTCTCCCATCCAATTCACACACTAAGATTTAAAGCACAGAAAATTTCGATTGAACAAATTCTGGAGCTAAAAGACGGAGGTTTTTCAGTCTGTGGCGTCTTTCGTGGGAATTTAGAATTTGGTAAGAACTTAGTGACTTCGAAAGGAAATCATAATGTTTTTATTCTGAGACTAGATAATAATTTCAAACATGTTTGGTTAAAGACTATTTCCTGTTCCTCTACCTTGTCTAATTTAGAACAAATGGAAACTATCGATCAATCCATTCAAATTGCGGGAAACTTTCGAGAACAACTTAAACTCAATTCCCAAAATTGGAATGCACAGGGTGAGAGCGATAATTTTGTCATGAAATTATCAGATTCCGGAGAGTTGATATGGCTCAAGACTTATGGAGGTGAGGGAACGGAGGAAATGGTCGGGATGGGAGCATTATCAGATGGATCTTTTGTTACAGTAAGCAATTCAGTGAAAGAAAACTCTCCGTCCTATTCTACTTTAGTTAAATTCAGCAAAGACGGAGTCGTAACCGGAGGGAAGTCCTTCCCCAATGTTAACTTGAATCAGTCGCTCGGTCTTGAATGTATAAATGATTCACTATTGGTTGTTGGGCAATTTGAAACTCAACTAGTCATTGATTCTATGGCAATTTCTTCCAGTTCCCTTTCGAGTGGGTTTACTTTATCCTTTAATTCTGATCTCGAATTAAATTGGATGAAATCCTTTTCTTCTACTGGAAGTACTTCTGTACGGGAAGTCCAGACAGATCGATTTGGATATCCAATTGTTGTTTTAAATTACGATGGGAACTTGTCGATTCCTGGCAGTTCGCTCATTCATGAAGCGTTAGGATTGAATGATTTGATGCTTATTAAATTAGACCCAATTACCGGAGCAATCATTTGGGAAGAACCAATCAGCACAGCAGGGAATGATCTTGTCAAAGAGTTTCAAGTCGGTCCATTTGGAACTATCTTATTAGGGGCTTCTTTCACTTCGCCATTTAGCTTAAACGAATTTTCATATTCTGTGGGAAATCAGTTTTTGGTCCAAGTTGAATCTATTCTGGGGAAACCGACTTTTACTTCCTTTTCTAATTTGAATCTTCAGGGAAATACTTTTTTTCATCAGGAAATTAAAGTTCTCAATCAACCGTTTGTCCGAATGGAGTTAATTGAATCTCCTCCGTGGATGAATTTTCAAGATAACTTAAATGGAACAGGCATGCTTGGTGGTGTTCCATCTAGTACGATTTCCAGTACTGGAAATGTAAAGGTTCGAGCATACAATGGAGATGGTGGTATTTCTGATTTAGATTTTAATTATTCTGTTACAAGTAATCCCGAAGCAATAATTTCTAATCAAACATTACCCTCTTTTTCTTCTGCGCTTAATTTTGGTAAAGAAGTCAATATTTCTTCTACTACTCCTTCATCAGATGGAAAATACTTGATCGGTGGTACCTTTTCTCAATCAGTTAAATTAGGGCAAACTATTCTTCGCAGCCAAGGCCAAAAAGATGGCTTTGTCGCAAAGGTTTCTTTGAGTGGAAATATAGATCGTTCGGTACAATTGATCAGTTCAGGTGATTTATCTGTAGGCTCTACGATTCTTGGACTCGATGGCGAAATTTATATTATTGGAGACTTTAGCGGAGATCTTCAAATTGGTCCTTTTAGTATTAAGTCTTCGGGTGGATATGACTTATATGTGGCTCAATGGTCAGAAGATGGATCTTTGAAAAACCTGAGCTCAATTGGAAGCTCCTCCAATGAGTACTTTCAGGAAGCTTGCTTTTTTCAAAATAGTCTTTTTTTGACAGGACAATTTGACGGAATTTTCTCCCATGGTGCTTACTCTGTTAATTCAAATGGAGGAAAAGACGGCTTTGTTTTAGAAGTCCCCTCGATTGATATCTCTTCTGCTACCTGGTTACAAAGCTTTGGAGGAATTGAAGACGACAGGGTTGATGCTCTTGCTATTTCATCAATGGGCAAAATTTTCCTTGCTGGTTCTTATCAAGGAACTTCTTCTTTTGGAGATATTACCCTTCAATCACTTGGTCTGTCCGATTGCTTTGTCGGGGAACTCAATAATAAGGGAATTTGGCAAAATATTTACTCTGGTGGCGGAGAAGGAGCAGATGAGGTCAATGGCCTCTACATTCAAAAAGAAAACCGGGTAGTGATTGCTGGTAATTTTCGAAACTCGATGAGTTGGGGAAATCGAGAAGTGATAAGTAACGGGAAGCAGGATGGTTTTATTGCTGTTCTTACTGATAAAGGAAATTGTATTTCCTTCAATGCCTACGGGGGTACTGGAAATGATTCAATTGACTCAATTCAGAAAAATTCGATTCACTCTTATTTTGTTGGTTCCTTCTCCAATGAAATAAAATTGGGTGAAAAAACATTCTCAACATCCGGTAAGAAAGATTCTTTCTTAGCAAAGCTCAACCAAGAGGGTACTAGTGTAATTGATGCCGTGCAGATCGGAGGGGCAGGAGATGACTTAATGAAATCTATTACCAGTGCATTTTCTGGGCATATACTGACTACAGGAATAACTACTGGAATAATGGACTCAAGTGGATCTTTATCCACCGCGGAGAACGGATCTCTTAATTCGTATATCGCACTATGGGGACCCAGCCAGTTTATTCCCATTCTTTCTCCTACACCTAAAAAAAGCATTCCTACATCCAGTATGTATCGTTACGCATTCAACTCTGGACCTTGGCCGAGTGGGACCGAGGTGGCCCTCAATATTGTGCAAAAGCCGGATTGGTTAAATATAGACCTTTTTACGGATGGCAGTGGTTTAGTTTGGGGAAAAAGTCCAACTACAGATAGTCCCGATGTAACAACGGTGAGATTTGATATTAATTCGACCAGCCTTCCGGGACTGACCGCTGAATGGCAGGTCAAAGTTTTAGCGAAAGGAAGTGCTTTCTCTATTCTTGGAAACCCAGTTTTGAATGGAGTTCAATTTGAACCATACCGCTCCGAATTCATACTTACCGGTTCATCGTTTGATAATATTTTAATAATACCCGAGGGTTTCCCAAAATGGTTACAATTAAACCGCATATCGAATAATCGATTTGTGATCGAAGGAACACCATTAGAAAGAGACACTGGAACTTTTCCGATTCAGGTATTTGCCGACAAGTTCATCGATCAGAATTTTAGTTATCAAGAAACTCTTGAATATTCCTTAACTGTTCAGACTAAAATGTCTCAAGAAGCAACCTTGACTAATTTGGGGGACTGGAAAACAAATTGGTTAGGCTATTTTAATACATTTGATAATTCATGGACTTATCACGAAGATTTTTTATGGATCTATTTAGTGGCTGGTACCCAATCCGATAATATCTGGTTTTGGACTGAAAGATGGGGATGGTCCTGGACCAATACAGAAAATTGGGACGCCACTAAGGGGGAGGGCTATTTATACAACTCTTTGCTTTCGGACTGGTTGTTTTTTAGAAGAAAGCAAGATAACGTACCATCTGCTGTTTACCACTACAGTTTGAAGAAATGGCTTTCCTATGAATGAAAGCGATTACATGCCTCGCTAAGCAATTTGTATTTTTAAGCAAATATTGGAGCAGACAACTGATCTTCGATTAAGAGAAATGCCTCGATCGATTTCGTTAGACTTTCTTGATCCAGTCCTACTTTACTTCTTAATTCATGAACCGAGTTTCCGTGTTCAATGAATTGATCAGGCCAACCAAATCGTTTAACCGCAGTTGTGGTATTATTCTTTTCAAACACCTCAAGAATACTAGACCCGAATCCACCCATGAGAACATTATCTTCAAGCGTAACGATATATTGGTGAGATTCTGCATGTTTGAGTAAGTTTTCTTCGTCTAGGGGTTTGATAAACCGTGCATTTACCACTGAGATTTTAATTCCGTATTTCTCTAACAAGTGATCGGCAATATGCAGTGCGGTTTGAACAAAATCCCCAATCGCCCAAATCGAGCAGGTAGTACCTTCCCTTAGAATTTCAGCTTTTCCGATTTCAAGAGGGACGGGTTTATCCTTTCGCTTAACGCCTACTCCTTCTCCGCGAGGATATCGGACAAAGGAGGGAGATCCAGAGGTTATACCGGTCGCCATCATGTCCTGTAATTCGTCCTCGTCCTTGGGTTGCATAATAATTCCATTTGGTATGCAGCGCAGGTAGGATATATCAAATAACCCATGATGGGTGGGGCCATCATTAGGAGACAGTCCGGCACGGTCTAAGCAGAAAGTAACTGGAAGGTTTTGTAAGCAGACATCATGAATAATTGGGTCATAAGCCCTTTGTAAAAAAGTGGAGTATATTGCACATACCGGAAGTTTACCTCCAGTTGCCATACCAGCTGCTAAGAGGACTGCATGCTCTTCAGCAATACCCACATCAAAGAAGCGTTCCGGAATTGCCTTGTGCAGGGCGTCCAATCCAGTACCGCTTGGCATTGCTGCAGTAATACCGACAATATTTTCATTCTCTGCGGCCAATTTGGATAGGCATTCTCCAAATACATCTTGGTATTTGGGCGGAGAAGTGGGAGAGGAGGGTTTACTTTGTCCTGTTTGCTTGTCAAAAGGTCCGGATCCATGCCATTTTTCCGGTTCTTCCAACGCCACGGGAAACCCTTTTCCCTTTTGGGTAAGAAGGTGAAGAACAATGGGTTCGTCGGAAGTTTTGGCAAATTCAAAAAAGCGAACTAACGACTGTACATCGTGTCCGTCAATTGGACCGAGGTAACGGATGCCCAGTTTCTCAAAAATACTTGAGGGTGCAATTAATTCTTTTGTGTCTCGCTTCGCCTTCGATAGAAATTTCATCAGTGAAGGACCACCGGGAACTTGAGTGAGGAAACTTTCCGCGTCTTTGTGTAATCGAGTGTAAGCGGGATTGGTTATTAATTCGTTGAAATACTTGGAAAACGCACCCACATTTTTGGCGATTGACCACTCATTATCATTCAAAATTAATATGAACCGTTTAGTCGAACTGGCAATGTTGTTCAAAGCCTCCAAAGTAATTCCACAGGTAAATGCGGCATCACCGGCTACCGCAACAACATGTTCGTCCTTTTGATTAAGGTCACGTGCAATGCAACGTCCAAGAGCGGCAGAAAGGGCAGTGCCTGCATGACCGGCTCCAAATGCATCGTGCTTGCTTTCTTCCCGGGAAAGAAATCCACTTAATCCGTTTGATTGACGAATTTTTTCAAACCGCTCGTCATTTCGTCCGGTAAGTAGCTTGTGAACATATCCTTGGTGGGAAACATCCCAAAAGAAAGAATCCTGTGGAGTATCAAAGGCAAGATGCAAGGCAACAGTTAATTCGACCACGCCAAGGTTGGGACCAACATGCCCTCCGTTTTGAGAAGTAGCATCAATAATTCTGTTTCGAATTTCTTGGCAAAGAATTTCGATCTGTTCGTAATCGAGCTTTTTTAAATCAGCTGGACTTGATATTTCTTTTAAAATCTCAGAATTATTTTCCATCACACCATGTCCTCAAAATCTTTTTTGATTAATTCTTTGTCCTTTTCCTGAACTTCTTTGATGTTCATTTCTGCAGCCTCTATTTTTTCTCGGCAAAGTTTTAACATTTTCACGCCAGTTTGGTAGTGCGTAATTAAAGAGTCGAGTGGAGCCTCACCGGACTCCATACGTTGAATGATTTCTTCAAGGTTTGCCAAGGCCTGTTCGAAAGAAAGCTCTTCTTGAGCTGCGGACTGTTTTTCAGGAGTTCCCATTTTATATGAATTTTTCTATAGCATTTTTACTTAATCGCAATTCAAATAGAATTAGTTGAACATCGGCATGGTTGGAAAAATACTAAAGTAGTTTTTTCCAAATGCTGATCGCTTTCTTTTTATTTTCCAACAATGTAATTGCAATCACGCTTACTATTATCACGACGAACTGAGAAAGAGTTTTTGGGGGCTCTATAGTCGACAACTTTAAATTGAATGGATAGATTAGAAATAATGACTGATTTGCAAACGATTATAGTGGTGTTGGCAATATGCCAATTTTTATTTGAGTATTTTCTCAAGGTTCTGAACGAGAAGCATGTGGCTAATTTGATCGAAGCTCAACCGGAGGAATCGAAGTCATTGATGGATGACGAGACCTGGAAAAAAGCGAGTAATTATTCAATCAGTAAGAGCCGGTTTTCAAGGGTAGAAGAGATTTTTGGTTTCGTGGTCTTCTTTCCGGTGTTTTTATATGTCTTGCCCTCAGTATTTGAAATTTGGCCGGTGACTCTCCTCGATTCAGTTTGGTGGGGGGCTTTTGTGGCAACTGCATTGCTAAATGTTCTACAAATACCGGGGCTGTTTTTTGACTGGTATAATCAATTCACATTGGAAGAAAAATTTGGCTTTAATAAATCGACAAAAAAACTATGGGTTACGGATAAGGTAAAGGGAATAATTTTGGGCTTTGCTCTTTCCTACCTTCTGTTGGCATTATTGATCTGGTTGTACCGGACAATCTCAGCGGCATCGCCTGAATATTGGTGGGCCGCTGCATTTGTGGTGTTTTTTGGTATACAGCTTTTAATGATGGTACTGTACCCCAAGTTAATTCTTCCCTTATTTAATAAGTTGACCCCGTTGGAAGATGGTGAATTGAAGGATCGACTAATGGCCCTATCCGATAAGACCGGATTTAAGGCAAATACAATTGAAGTGATCGATGGAAGTAAGCGGTCGGGGCATTCGAATGCTTATTTTACCGGTTTTGGACGATTTCGCCGAATTGTATTGTATGATACACTTATCAAACAGATGTCTATTGAAGAGATTGAGGCGGTACTTGCCCATGAGGTGGGACATTATAAAATGGGCCATATTCCCAAGCGCTTGGTGATGTCTTTTGCGATGGGATTAGCGGGCTTCGGGTTAATGGGGTACTTGCTCGAAAGTGCCTGGTTTTATAAGGGACTGGGCTTAGATGTTAGTTTAGTTTCCTCTTTGAGTCCCTTGATTATTGGCTTATCCCTGACACTAGGCTTTTTTACCTACTGGCTCACTCCAGTCAGTAATTTATTTTCTAGAAAACACGAGTTTGAAGCCGATCATTTTGCAAAAATTGCAGTAGGGGGGGAGGAGCCGTTAATTTCTGCCCTGAGAAAACTGTATGTCGAAAATTTATCCCATCCATTGCCTCATCCATTAATGGCAGGATTTCATTATTCTCATCCGACCCTGCTCGAAAGAGAAGGAGCGATGAGAAAAAATTAGACTGTATTACGGTGAGAGTGTACCGAATTTTCGGCATAGGATGGAATGTGTGATTAAGCCAAGAAATACTCCTGCCAAATTCATGATCAAATCGCCAGGGGAGGGGAAACGATCGGGAATAAAAGCCTGTGCCATTTCATTAATAATTCCATATAGCGTGGCGATATAAAATGCCTTGCACTTAAGAGCTGAAAAAAAGGAACGAATTGGTCCGAGGTACCAGGACCATAACCAGGCAAGTCCATAAAAGAGGGGCAAGTGACTTAGGTCCTGCAGCCAAAAAGGGTAAGCAAAGAGTTCCTCGGAAAAGCGGACAAAAAGTTCATTTGCATCCAGCTCCTTTAGACTGTCTGGCTTGGGGAAACCGGTGAGCACTTGTAGAAAAAAAGTATAGCCCAATGGCAGGGCAATCCAAAGCTTACTGGGTGGTGGGTTGCTCCAAAAGTGGAAAATTGTCTTCATTGCAGATTCGAAAAGATTGCTAGCGTAAAAACTTTACGTCATTGATTTGTTTTAAGTTAGTATTTAACTAGTAGAACTTTTATATTATGCCAATCTATGAATTCATGAGTCGAGAGACGGGAAAGATTTATTCATTCTTTGCCCACTCCACTTCATACTCGGATAAAACGCCTGAATGCCCCGATGGAAAAAAGTATAAGATGGAAAAAGTGATGTCGGGGTTTTCGATTACCGGGAAAAAGGAAGAACCTCAGGAAATGCCCGAGCAAGATTCAGGGGAAGATCCCAATGATCCATTTGCAGGAATGGACCCCAATCAAGCAGAAAAAGTAATGAAGGAGTTGGAGGGTGCCATGGGAGGAATGGACGAAGATAACCCAGACCCCAAACAAATGGGCCAGTTGATGCGCAAAATGTGTGAGATGACCGGGGAAACAATGGATGAACCAATGGAAGAAGTAGTACGCAAGCTCGAAGAGGGAGCCGATCCGGATGAGTTGGAAGATCGAATGGGAGATTTTTTGGGAGATGATGAACAATCGCCTGCACTGCCCGCAGGAGAAGAGGGCGCCTCACAAGAAACGATCAAGTCGAGATTGAAGAAGTTGATGAAGGCAAAAATCATTCGCGACCCAGAACTTTATGAATTTTCAGACTACCTAAAAAATTGAGAGATTTCTGTACTCGATTTCTCCCACCTGTCTGGATCTCTTTGCTGCTCTCTTGCGGAGAGGATATTAAAGAAGAAACTCCCCGAGAAATTCCAACTGAATGGATCGGAAAGGAAGAAGATTTTCAAAAAGAATTTATAGTCGAACCTGATGATAATCTCACAATTCTTTTGCACCGGGAAAGTGCAGTTCCGTTTGCAGGTAAGTTAGAAAGAAACGGATCTAAATTAAATACAATTCAAACATTTGACGGTGGTCGCTTGAACGGAAAGAGTATTAAAAAATCAAAAGACGGTTCTTGGGTGGAAGCAAATTACTTGGACGGACGGCTTCATGGAGAAATGATCTTTTATGGGAAAAATGGAAAAATAAGATCCACACTGCGTTATGAGAAGGGAATTTTAACCAAGTGAAATAATGTGTAATTCAAAATTTTATTGATTGGTCGTTTTAATAAAAGCCCGGGTAGCTCGTTTTGCACGTTTCACATTTTGAGAGGGCTTGTCTTCTTCATCTGTTTCTAATGGAAGAAATAAGAAAAATGTAGTCCCTTTTCCCTTCATCGTTGAAAATCCAATTAATCCATTGTGATCTTCGATGAAAATTTTGGCATTATATAACCCAAATCCTGAACCGCCTCCTGAAGACTTTGAAGTAATGAATGGATCAAACAGGTTTTTCTCAAGTTCTGAAGGAATACCTTTCCCATTATCACTTAACGCCAGTTCGGCACCTTCTGCAGGGGCGGTTGTTTTATTTCCAACGGCTCCCTTCATGATTAATTGTCCTTTTTTGACTTTCCTTAACGATATTTTAATTTTCCCTGTTCGGTCGATTGCATCCCTTGCATTGATTACTAAATTAAGTATCATCTGCCTAAAGCCAGTCTCTTCAATAAATGCCGGCATGGTCTGAGTGCCAAAATCGGTGGTTATCTTAGCACTTCTTGGTATTATAATATCTACTAAGTCCATTTGATCTTTTAGTAATAATCTCAGATCGTGAACGGTTCGTGAAGCAGCTTTCTCTCGGTGTAAATCAATAATTCTACGCACTAATTTTTGGGCCTGCATTGCACTTTTCTTAATCTGCCCCAGTCCTTTGGCCATTGGGTCGTCCTTGGCCATCATGCCATGATAAAGTTCGCTAATTGAATAAATTCCTGCCATCAGATTACTAAAGTCGTGCACTAGGCCATTTGTGAGTGTGGCCAAGCCTTCCCGCCAAACAGAGTGAGATAATCTGTGCTCGGCGATCGCTTGCCTTGTTATATCAACAAAAACTCCATCATATCCAAGAAGTTTGTTGGTCGCAGTAATTATGGGGGTACGAACATCTAATAAATAAATAATCTGGCCCGTCGGTGGAATAGTTACTCGGTAGGTAAAACTAAAGGTTTCCGGGTTTTTTCCGTTGGTATTTAATTCTTTCAAAAAGTGTTCTCTGTCCTTTTCGAATATTTTGCTTAAAAACAAGCCGCCATTACGAGCCAGTTCAGTGTGTTCGGCTGGAAATATTTTTTGGATTCCCCGTGACAAATAACTAAAGGTCATGTCCGGCCTTTGCGTAAAGAAAATCCCAGGGAAGTTGCTAATATAGTCGGATAGTCTACTTTCAGCCTTTTGAAGCCTTATCAAGGTGTTTGCCAGTGCCCGGGGGTCATTCATTAAATCGCCCATAAATGCCTTTTTTAAAGAATCATGTGGCGCAAGGGCAGGGGACAGAGAAATTACAGAGTTGTGGGAATAACTTACATTTTGAAAGTGAATACCAACTGACGAACGGTGACTTTCTGGAGACAAGGGGAAAAAACACTCGAAGTCTTTCCGATGAAATTCTTTCGGGAGCAGGAGTGACCAACTTTTTTCTAGAGAAAGAAAAAAGGGTCGGAAGTTTTCTCCGATTAAGTCTTTGGCTCCCTTTCCTGCCCAAGATGCAAATGCGTCGGAAACTTTTTCAATCTTTCCCTCTGGAGTTAAGCCTACTTGACAATTTTCAAAATTTGGTGATTTCACTAGAAATTCAAGTAAACATTAAATTACCGCTGAAGAAAAGAGAGAACGACGGCTGAGAGCAAAACAAGAGATTTATTCCTATCTCGGAAAAAAATGCTAGGTTTAAAATCAATTTGCTACACTTCATTTCGATAATTCTAAGGATTTATTCCTTTAGACTCTTAGTTTAAGGCGGAAATACTATTTGGCACAAGTATTGCATTGTGTGTGCCACATGGCAGTCGTACTCGATAATTTATATAGTCAGGAGAATTACCTAATCTCCAAAAAACTCCTTGATGCAACTCATTTGCGTCACGAGGCACTTTCTAACAATATTGCGAATGTAGAAACGCCTGGTTTTAAAAGAAGAGACTTGCCTAAGACTTTTTCGGTTGAACTGAGAAGAGCAGTGGATAGGAGCGATTTTCGTCGGGTGAAAGGACTCCTTCCTCGAAGTGTAGAAGACCGTCAGGCTAAACCCGTACGGATGGATGGCAATACGGTACAAATCGACGAAGAAATGCTCGCGATGAACCGTAACGCCTTAAATTATGAATATCTGACTGGTGCAGTAGGTGGTTCCATTAAGGAATTAAACAAAGCAATTAGAGGGCGCGTCTAAAATATTTTATTATGAGTATGAATCTAATACCGGGGATCGAATCAACTGGCAGTGCATTATCTGCGGAGAAGATCAGGCTTGAAATTATCGCCCAAAATATAGCAAACTCGAACACTACACAGGATGCTTCGGGAAATGTATATAAAAGAAAAGAGGTTTCCTTTGAAGAATTTATCAAAACTCCCGAGCGAAGAGTCCCTGGTTTTGTGGATGAAAATCTTTATCAAGGAGTTCGAGTCACTGATGTGTTTGATGACCAAACCCCAGGTCGAATGATCTTCAACCCTGGCCATCCTCATGCAAATGAAGATGGTATGGTCGAAATGCCCAATGTGGATGTGTCCCGCGAAATGATTGATTTAATAAGTGCTTCACGTGCGTATGAGGCTAATTTAACTGTTGTCAAAACTTCCCGTCGATTAGCCCAGCAAGCTCTCGCGATCGGTCGATAATTTATATTGTGAACGAAATATCATCACTTCCTAGTCTGAGCGACCTGCTCACACAAAATTCTAATCTACAGGCCAACAAGCAACTCGACCGTTTTGCCAAAACGAGTGAATTGGGTCAAGGCTTTGGTGCGAAAGAAGCGCAGCAAACTAACGGTGTTGATTTTGTTCCAATTGATAAAACTTCCCCAACCGATCGAGTTACTGCGCCCGGTTTCTCTCAAATGTTTGAAAACTTTGTTAAAGGGGTTGATCAAAAGAAGAAAATTTCAGCCCGTGAAACTCAGGATCTTATTCTCGGGAAATCTGATAACATCCATGAAGCAGTTGTTAAATCACAGGAAGCAGGTGTGGCATTTAATTTGATGATCGAAGTACGAAATAAACTGGTTGAGTCCTACAAAGAATTAATGAGGATGCAAGTTTAGTGTTCAGTCACTTTAGTTAATTTATATGAAAGAACGATTTAGTAAGCTTGCCGAACTTTGGAACGGCTTGAATTCAAGCAGAAAATTAACCCTCGTCGTAGCCGTAGGTGGAATTTTGCTTTTGAGTGTTGGTATTCTCTCTTGGTCAGGTGGAGGCACTTCAATGAGAGTTTTGGTAAGCGGAGCTGATGCCGATGACCTAAGTGATGTGGTTGATGTGTTAAGATCAAATCAAGTCGAATTCGAGTACAGTGAGAATGGTGACACAATATTAGTACCTGAAGACAAACGTGCAGCTATGAGAATGGAACTTGCAATGAAAGGTCTTCCAAGAAGCGGTGATGTGGGTTTTGAAATTTTTGATGAAGGAAATTTTGGGATTAGTGATTTCGTGCAGCGGACAAATCACACACGCGCCATTCAAGGCGAATTACAGAGAACTATTGCAATGATGGATTCGATTAAGTCGGCAAAAGTATTTATTGTTAAACCAGAAAATAATCTTTTGCTCAGCGAAGATCCTAATGATAGACCAAGTGCGTCAGTTTATGTAGATACCGGTGGAAGTACGCTTGACAAGGCCAATGTAAATGCAATTCAGTTTCTTGTATCCAATGCCAACAAGGGAATTAATAAATCGAATGTAGCGGTGATGGATAATCAAGGGAATCTTCTTTCTGAACAGGGAGAATCTAGCGGTGCAGCAGGTATCGCGGGTCAGATGATGAAGGCCTATGAAGCACAGGAACGCCGATTGGAAACAAAGATTGAAACTATGCTTGCTAAAACAGTCGGAAGGCAAAATGTGATTGCACGAGTTTCAGTGAATTTAGATACCAAATCAATGACAGAATTGGATGAAAAGTTTGATCCTGACGGCCAAGTTCCACGAACTTCGACCACCGATAAGGATATGGCTACCACTGTCGAGACACAGCCACAAAATAACGCAACAGGAATGGGTGCTAATGTTCCTAATGTTAGTCAGGATGCGACACAACAAGACCCCATAATGGCAAAAAGTGATGAGTCCAGAGAGTCTAAAACCACAGATTTTGAGATCAGCAGGAACCTGAAAGAAACAGTGCAGGAACCGGGCTCTATTATTAGCCGAAGCGTAGCGGTTCTTATCGCGAAGGGTGAGTCACCAAGAACTGCAGAGGATATTGATGTTATCCGAGAAGCTGTAATTAATGCAGTGGGAGCTAGATTCAACCTTGAGGAAAGCGAACTTCTTACTCATGTTTCTGTGAAAGAAGTAGTTTTTCAAGACCCAGCGATTGGCGGTATTGGGGGGGAGACATTAGATCAGTTTCAAAACTTCGTTGATAAATATGGCCCTCATGTAAAGACTCTAGTAGGTGTAATCCTAGCAATTGCATTGTTTATTGTCTTCATTACGATGCTCAAAAGATTCAAGCCCAATGAGGCTGAGGTACAAGTTTTGGATGAGGATGATCAACAACTTCTAGCTGGTACAAGAAGCCTTGGCAGTGGATTGACTCCAGAACTTCTTAACGACTTAATTCAGGAAAAACCTGACAATGTTGGAACAGCCCTCAGGAGGTATTTAGAAACGGGTTCCTCCTCCTAACTGCAAATTTTTTGAACGATGGATGAAGTAACCGAAGAAGATTCCGTTTATGACCGCTACTCCCGTATGTCTAGGCATCAAAAATTGGGTCTTCTTATGATCGCCCTTGGGCCTGAAGCATCCGCAACACTCTTAAAACGTTTTGATTCCAAGGATTCTGAAGGAATCTGCAAAGAAATCGGAAACTTTCCAATTGTGGATCAAGAACTCAAGGATTGCGTGCTGGATGAATTTTCTGAAATTATTGAATCAAGTGTGAATTCAAACCTTGGTGGATTGACATTTGCCCAAAAGACCTTGGAACTTGCCCACGGTGACTACAAAGCGAATAATATGATGAATCGAATCGCACCCGTTCGAGAATCACTTGATTTCATGGATGACATTAAAGAAATGGACTCCGGTCAGATTTACAATGTTCTTCGCTTCGAGCAACCCCAAACGATTGCTTTTGTTCTCGCTAATGTGGATGCAGATAAAGGTTCTGAAGTTCTTCAAATGATGGCACCTAATGTCCAGGAGCAAGTAGTGGAAAGAGTCGGTTCCATGGAGACAACTCCAATAGATCAGATTGAGGTTGTTGCTAACACATTGGGAGCAAGAATGGGCAAGAAAGGACAATCGCCTCGCGTAAAAACGGGTGGAGTAAAATCCGCCGCTGATTTACTGAATTGGTTCGACAAGGAAGAGGGCAAGGAATTACTCAAAAGTATTGAGAAAAGAAACCCTAAATTAGGCGGTTCCATTCGACAACGGATGTTCCGTTTCGAAGACTTGGTACGTCTCAGTCCTGGTGATGTGAGTAAAGTCACGAAAGAGGTGGATCAAGATGACTTAGTTATTGCACTTAAAAACGCTTCTCCTGAACTCAAGAAAATAATTTATTCGACTATGTCCAAGAGAGCAGTTGAGGCGCTTGAAGAACAACTTACTTTTCTTGGACCTAAACGCTTATCTGAAGTGGAATCTGCCCAAGACCGAGTGATACAAATTGTACGCGAACTCGAGGAGGACGAGGAAATTATTCTCGATACCGGAGGAAGCGACGTTGTCGTACAATAGATCCATCAATTTCCCGAAACCACTCAGTGGATTCAAGGTAGATCATATTGGCGATCCGTCAGTTACAGCGGCTCAATCGAAAGAAAATTCGTTAAATGAGTATAATCGTGGAAAAGCAGAGGCCACCGCTTTCTATCAGGCTGAAATTTCAAAATTACGAACTAACTACGCGGATTCTCAGTCTAAGTTATTAGCGAGTATTGATACTAAAACAAACGAGGTTATTGCAAAACTTGACCACCGACTTCCAGATTTGGTCATCGGGCTTGCGGAACGTGTTCTTGGTCAAATCTCCTTGGATCGTAATGCGATAGAAGAAATCGTCCGAAGCATGGTTTCAGAATTTTCAGGTGAAGACGAGAAACTCGAAGTGTTTCTTTGTCCGCAGGATTTATCCTTATTGAAATCGATGGCTGATTCTGAAAAGCCTGCAGTTGAAGAGGAAAAAGCTGAAGATGAAGAAGGCTTTGCATCTGCTATTGCTGGTATTTTTGATGGATTAGATGGGGATGATGCTCTTCTCGAAGGTTACCCCAATGTTAAATTTTTTGAAGACCCTTCTTTACAGTCTGGAGATTGTCAGATCAAGAGTCGGTTTGGTCTTCTGGATGGCCGGGTTTCGACAAAACTAAGAAAAGTGGAAGAGGAGCTTAAGCGAAATGATTGAGTCACTTGATGAGAGGTTCGCCTTTATGGAGGACGGAATTAAGGGGGTTAGAACTTACGATAAAGTGGGAACTGTACGTCGTGTAACGGGTCTCATTATTGAATCTGAAGGTCCTGAGGTAAGTATCGGTCAAGTCTGCTCAATTGTTTCGGATAGACATAAGGATAAAATTGAAGCACAGGTGGTCGGGTTTAGAGATAATTTTGTCCTTCTAATGGCTTTGGATAGTGTCCATTTAATTCATCCTGGATGTAAGGTGACGTCCCAACGTAATAATAATTTTGTCCCTTGTGGACCCGCGTTACTCGGTAGGATTATTGATGGGATGGGAAGACCGATAGACGGAAAAGGCCCACTTCTTACACCTCGGCGAGAGGGCTTTTATGCTGAACCTCCCAACCCGTTGAGTCGTTCAATGATCTCAGAACCCTTTACTACGGGAATCAAATCAATTGATACTTTTATTCCACTTGGTGTTGGTCAAAGAGTCGGGATTTTTTCTGGTAGTGGCGTAGGGAAATCAATTCTGCTTGGAATGATTGCACGAGGTTCTGATTCTGATATAAATGTAATCTCTTTGGTCGGGGAACGTGGTCGTGAGTTAAGGGAATTCGTGGAAAAAGATCTCGGTCCAGAAGGAATGAAAAAAACTGTAATTGTAGTTTCTACCTCCGATCAACCTGCCCCGATGAGAATACGGGCTTCTATCTTAGCGACTGCAATTGCCGAGGGATTTCGAAACGAAGGTTCAAAGGTTCTTCTCTTAATGGATTCCTTAACTCGTTTTGCAATGGCACAGCGCGAAATTGGCCTTGCCGCAGGAGAACCCCCAGCTTCCCGTGGATATGTTCCTTCCGTTTTTTCTTTATTGCCAAAATTACTGGAAAGAACCGGTACGAGTGATTCGGGAGCAATTACTGCTATTTACACTGTTCTAGTCGAGGGAGATGATATGAATGAACCCGTTGCAGATGCAGTCAGGGGTTTTCTCGATGGACATATTGTTCTCAGTCGTAGACTTGCCAATGCTAATCATTTTCCTGCTGTGGATGTGTTGCAAAGTGTAAGTCGTTTAGATCGTGCGGTATGCAATGAGTCGGAGATTCAGATTATTTCTGAGGCTCGAGATTTACTTTCTGTTTACAAGCAAAATGAAGACCTTATCAATGTCGGTGCCTATGTTAAAAAGAGTAACCCTAAAATAGATCGTGCGATTGAGAAATTCGACAGAATCGATTCATTTCTTAAACAAAGATATGACCAAGTTTCGACTCGGGAGTCCTCTTTTCAACAACTTTCAGAAATTTTTGGTTCATGAAAGCATTTACTTTTCGTCTGGAGACTCTTTTGCACCTTCGTGAAATGTCTAAAGAGAAGGCAATGAAAAATTATGCGCTAGCGATTTCAAAACGTGAGAATGCTGAGATTGATTTAAAAAATGCCGTAAAGAGTCTAGAAATCCTTAATAAGGATATTATTGTTAAAAGAACTTCTGGATTTTCTGGTCATGAACAAGAGAATTTCAACCAATCTATTAATCGAACGAAAGGGGAGATTATTGATTTCAATTCGAAGCTTGCTGAATCAAAAAATATAGAATCTGCTAACCGTAAAATTTACTTGGAGGCAGACTCCAATTGCAAGAGTTTACTGAAGCTTAAACAGAAGAAAAGAAGCGAACATTTGAAAACAGAAGAAAAAAAAGAAGAAACAGAACTTGAGGACATCATTGGTGCTCGGTTTGTTTTCAACAAAACTAGTTATTAATTATGAAAATATCACCCATTATTATTGTTATATTAGCTGTATTGCTATCAGTCGGGGCCGCTGGTTTTATGGTAGTACTTAGCTACGATGATTTGTTTAAGCCCAAACCTGAGATAAAGGCAGAATTTACTAGTGTTGAATTTGATGCTGATGATACTAGCTATTCTCCTGCAGAAACTCATTCGATGAACCAATTATCCAAAGAGTTGGCTGCATTGAAGGAAAAATTACTAGAAAGAGAAACTGAGCTCGACTCGCGCGAATCTGCGATCGCAATGGACTTAGAAGCACTGGAAAAACAGAAAAAAGAGATGAATCAAATTCAGGATGATCTGTCTGCTCGTTTAGCTGATTTTGAAGCAAGGCAAGGGCAGGATTTAAGTGAGGAAAAATTAAAAGAATATAAAGACACATCTAAGAGATGGGTTGAAATGGGTCCGGAAGTTGCGACTGTAGAGATCCAAAATTGGAGGCAAAAACGGAGGTTTGAAGAAGCCCTGACCATATTTGAACTTCTCAAAGCGGAAGACAAAGCTCCGATTATTTCTTTTATGTACAACAGCGATGAAGATTCTTTGATCGAATTGGCTGATGCACTATCAATGAGAGATCGTGGTTTGCTTCCTAGCTTAGACTTAGGAGATCTTGCCCCAACTGGCATACCTGCAAACTAGGTTTTATTGATGTCAGATTCTCCGCAGATTCAAAGTCTTGGTAATGGTCATTCCACTCCCAAGCATCAGACAATTGGCAGGAACGGATCATTTTGGATGCCTAAAGATTCTCCTGATATTAAACAGACTAGCACTTTGAATTCCAAATCTGGTAAGAATGATTCTTCTGTTCCTCCCAAGACAACCAATTCACATTCTTCGAAGCAAAGCTCCAATCTTCATTCTTCCAACCGCTCCAATGTTAGCTTTGAAAGAACAATTTTGTCTGAGTCTAGCAAGATTTCACCTCGAGTATCTTCACCCAATAATTTTGCCACCAAACAAAACACAAACCCGACAAAGCAAGACTTAGTTAAACCTAACCTTTTTCAACCATCGATAACTGCTAAGAGTGTCAAAGCATCTGCTCTTAATACACGTCCTACTGTTATTTTAGTTCCCAAGGAACCTATTAAAAACCCAATATTCAATGAACCAACCCATAGGTCAACGAATCGGGATAATCAAAACCAAGATAGTAGAAAAAAGAACAAGGATCATGGCGCAAAAAATGCTCAATCCTTAAAGTCAATGAATCTCAATGATAAAGAATCCTCTGTTTTGGAGGTTGGTGCATCGAACTCTTCGACTTCTGATTCTTCAATTGTTCTTAAGCTAGTAAATCTTATTAGTAAGGCTGTTTCGCCTCGAGTATCATATACCAACAAATTTTCAAAGAAAGTAGTTCGTTTTGCAATTGATTTACCCAGTGGAGAGAAATTGGGCGTGCGAATAGAAAAATCTGAAAAAGGAGTTTCTTTATGTTTTATTGCTCCTGATGAGAAAACTAGAAGTATGCTCGATCTTTGCCAAAAGGGGATTAAGCAGAAAATAGACTCAGACCAAGAAATTGAGGTTAATGTTCATGTATTTTCCGATTATCAAGAGATGGATAACTATTTTCTCAAAGCAGCTTAAGTTTAATTTTTACAAAATAACATTATGATAGACGCAATTGCAGCAACCCAAGCGAATCAAAACCCCCGAGCATCAACAGCATCTGATGCGTCCAACTCTTCTAATTCTGCCATGCAGATGGAAGACTTTCTTCAGTTGCTAACAAGCCAAATTAGTAACCAGGATCCACTTGAGCCAATGAAGGATACCGAGTTCATTTCTCAAATGGCAAACATTGCTTCATTGGAACAAATGCAGCAGTTTACTAAAGGTTTTGAAACATTTGCTGATTCTCAGAAAGATATGGTTGCACAAGCTTATCTTGGCAAAATGGTCAATATTTCTGAGGAAGGACAAGATGTTACCGGTTTGGTTGATTCTGTTGAAAAAAATGAGGATGGTAAAATCTTTGTTACTGTCGGAGATAGAAATTACCTCCCTGCGAACATCACACGCGTGAGCAATCCATAATCGTAAATGATTGCTTCATTACATAACGGTGTAACCGCTCTTAAAAGTCTTACTCAGGGATTGCAGGTTCTTGGTAATAACATTTCTAATGTTAATTCGCTCGGGTACAAGTCTTCTAGGGCAAACTACTCGGATAATTTTTATTTACACATGAACGATGCTGAATCTGGTGCGGGGGGGATACCAAGCAACAACATTCAGCAACATGGTACTGGCGTTCATGTTGGTTCAATATCTTCCGATTTTACTCAAGGAACTGTAGAGATTACTGGTTTGGACTTGGATTTAGCGATCCAAGGCGAAGCACTTCCGAATGGGGGCGGCTTTTTTGAAATTGCAGATCCAGTGACTGGCGAATTGTTTTATACTCGAGCGGGTGCATTTGAATCAACTGTGGAAGGATTTGTTGTTACCCGAGATCAATACCGATATCAATTACAAGGATTAGATGGTCCTTTAGTTGTAGGAACACAAGAGGGGGAAACTCTTCTAGCCCGTAGGGTTGAGGAAGATGGTAAAATCAATTTAGTAGTAAATAAAGACGGAGCAGATGAAATCAGAGGTTCAGGTCAAATAAAACTTAATAATTTTCTCTCTCCTCAATATCTAAGAAGGGTAGGGAACGGATTTTATTCAAATGGACAAGCCGGTCAAAACATTGCTGGTATTAGTGATAACGCAATCCCAGCAACAGGCTCAAACGGTAAGCTCAAACAGTACGCTTTAGAATTGTCTAATGTTGATCTGACTAACGAGTTTGCTGCCATGATTTCTCACCAGCGTTCTTTTCAGGCTGGGTCTCGTGTTGTTACTACCTCTGATATGATTCTCTCTGAAGCCGTTAACCTTAAACGATAGATCTTAACCTTTATTCCCTAACGATATGTGTGCCGCTCAACTTGACGAACTTCCTGAAACCACTGAGGTTCCTGCCCCTAAGGCAGGTGGTGGTAACTTAATTCCTGCTCTTATAGCAATCATTCTTGCCCCTGCTCTAACAGTCGGTGCAATGTTTTTATTGATTAAGATGAATAAACCGGAGGAGACTATAAAACCTCAAATAACTGAAGGTGGTCAACCCTTAGATATGGAACCATCGGGTGAGGAGAAGATTTACGAACTCAATTCTTTAATTACTAATCTTGGTGGGCCGATTAAATCCCGTTATATTAATTTGGATTTGAAATTAGAGGGTCAGGCAGGTGACTTTGAGAAAGTACTCGATATGAACCAACACAGGATTCGTGATAAAGCACTCGCTATTATGGGTGGCTACACATACGAAGATGCCCAGCTTGACGGTTTTCAGGAAAGAGTTCGAGTTGATTTAAAAAAGGGCTTTTCTTCCATTCTACGCAAGTACCGAGATGGAGAAAGCGATTTGATCCGACAAATTTACTTCACCAACTTTGTGGTCCAATAATCTGATTTTAAATGTCTTCCGATCCCAATTTTAAAGACGAAAGCTTCGATTTAAGCGAACTGCAAGGTTCTGCTGATGGACAGCCTGTATTCAACTGCGACGGTGAAAAAATCACCGATCTTTCTGCTGTAAAAATTAAAAAGTATGACTTTACCAATCCCATTGTACTATCGGATGCGGATTTGAGTAAGTTGAAAACCAAGTCAGAGCAGTTTGTATATTATTTAGCGGGTCACCTCTCGATGTTTTTGAGGACAGAGTTTAACCTTGAATTAGAGGACTTAACGGCTGATTTATATGCTAACTTTACTCAGTCCATAAAAAATCCTTCCTGCATAACTATGTTTAAGCTGCAGGAGCTAAATGGAGTTTGTTTATTAGATGTTAATTCACATTTATCCGCAACAGTAGTAGACCGTATTCTTGGCGGTCGGGGTTCTACAAATCCAGAAGAGCGTGGATTGACTGATATAGAAAAAGCTCTTGTGGAAGATTTTAATCAAATCATTTTAGAAGAATGGTGTAAGCAATGGCAAAATACAATGTCACTTACTCCGAGTATTATTGGAACGGAAAGTTCCGGGAAATTCCTGCAAACATCACCATCAGATGCGATGATGTTAATTATGAGTATGGAGGCATCATTTGGCGATGTATCGGGCCCGATGAGAATTGCGGTTCCATATTACACCTTAGAACCAGTTGTGAGTCGTTTGTTAAATGCGGTTTCTTCTACTGAGAAACAGGCAGTTAAACCTCCCCGATGGCATGAGATTTATGATGAAATTCCCGTTTCAGTTTCAGCAGAATGGGATGCTTTTGAGTTGAGCTTAAGAGATCTGTCCAATTTAGAGGTAGATGATGTTATCGAGATGTCACCTGCCTTAATTGAAATGACAAATTTGAGAATAGAAGGAAGGACCTGCTTTATCGGTGAGATTGGTATAGAATCTGATCAAGTTGCTTTTCAGGTGAGTGAGAGTATTGTCGAAGCAGTAAAATTAATCGGAAAAAAACATGGATAGTAAAAAAATGGATATTGTGATGGATGTGAAGGTAAGTGTCACAGTCCAATTAGGAACGGCAGAACTTCCAATGAAAGAAGTGGTAGAACTTAGCCCAGGTGCTCAAATTCAATTGAAGCAAAATGCCAAAGACCCTGTTAGCTTATTGGTTAACGGAAAACTTATTGCCCATGGTGAAGTTGTTGTAATTGACGATCGGTTTGGACTTAAGATTACCGAGATAGTTGATTCGGCATCGTGAATCTCCTTGTCATGCTTTCTTCTGCGAACCGCAGTTGAATGCATATCTTTAAAATTTTGAAATGATGTTTTATCATTTTGCCGTGTCTCCTTCATTTGTTAATACAGATGCAGAAATGCTTTATTTATGGATCCGCGTAATTGGGTTTATTGGAGTTTTAGGTGCAAGTGCCTATTTCCTCTCTATTTACGCTAAGAAAAAAAGGACGAGAGTAAGCACGATTAAAGAAGGTGAAATTGTTATTGCTGATACCTGCTCTCTTGGTAATCGGCAGTTTTTAATGGTGGCTCAATATGGAGGTGAAAAACATCTTTTGGGAGTGAGTTCAAGTTCGATTAATCACTTGGCTAAATTAGACAACCGATCCCCAGCAAGTAACGATTTAACCTCAGATTTAGGAGAGGAGACTAGTTGAAAAAAGTATTGATAATATTGAAGAGAGTAAGACTTCTTGCGTTGATCTTGTTGGGGTTTGTTTTCTTCAGCTTTTCGCATACTTGCTTGGACGCACAAACTACTGGTACTGGAGCTCCAGGTCTTCGAATTGATGTAACTGGTTCAAATGACGAGGGGGATTTTGGAGTTGCGATACAACTTGTTGTTGCAATGACAATTTTGTCCCTCGGTCCCTCTGTCATCATGATGATGACCTGCTTTACCAGGATGATTATCGTGTTAGGTTTTGTCAGAAATGCCATCGGCGTTAATTCTGCTCCCTCTAGCCAGATAATTGTCGGATTAGCATTATTCCTTACTTTCTTTGTGATGGGGCCAGTTTGGAATAAAATTTATGACGACGCTGTAACTCCCTACATGTCTGCTACTATGAAATCAAGTGATGCACTTATGGTAGCAACTGCACACATGAAGGATTTCATGATGAATCAAACTCGCCAGCAGGACGTGCAATTTTTTCTCGAAATTTCAAAGCAGGGTGCGATGACTCGGGATCAATTACCTTTGAGCATTGTAGTTCCTTCCTTTGTCCTTAGTGAATTACGTACTGCGTTTCAGATGGGTTTTCTAATTTTCATACCATTTATTATCGTGGACTTTATTGTCGCATCCACCCTTATGTCTATGGGGATGATGATGATGCCGCCCGTAGTAATTTCAATGCCGTTTAAGTTGTTACTTTTTGTGCTGGTGGATGGATGGTATTTGGTCATTCAATCTCTCGTTAATAGTTTTAATATCGCGTAGAGGGAAGACTAGTATATGACAATGGAACTAGCAGTGGACATAATGAGAAACCTGTTGCAAACTGGACTCATCTTGGCAATTCCGATCCTTGGCACTGCTACTGTTGTTGGTCTTTTAGTTAGTTTCATTCAGGGTATTACCAGTCTACAGGAACAGACGCTAACCTTTGTGCCTAAGTTAGTTTGTGTTTCTCTCGCAATTGTTCTTTCTGCTAATTTTATTTTAAAAACTTTAACAGAATTCTGTATTTCCATGATTAATATGCTTCCAACTATGGCACAGTGACTATTGAAGCTAGTCAAATTATTGTTTGGGTACTTGTTTTTTTAAGAACTGGAGCCTTCTTTATGGGGATTCCATTATTTGCAGGCAAAATGATTCCTACAAAAATTAGAACTGCATTTGGCTTACTTCTTTCCTTGTTAATTAACCCGGTGGTTCCTGCCAACCTTGAGATTGCAAATCATTTTGTTGGGGCAATTGTCCTGTCCATCAATGAGATATGCATTGGCTTATTGTTGGCCATGATAGTTCGAATGGTATTTTTTGCCGTTGAACTGGCGGGTCACCTGATCTCCTACGAGATAGGACTAATGGCAAGTAACAGTGTAAACCCTTTACTAGGATCTACTGATTCAACTGTTACCTCTCTTTTATATTATTTCAGTCTTCTTGTTTTTTTTATCAATGGGATTCATTATGATGTACTCAAAGCTTTTGTTTTAACTTTCGAGATTTTCCCTATTGGCACATTCTTTTTAACCGCGAATCCAACTGCCGATTTTGTTTCAGAAGTCTCTCATGTATTTGTACTTGGGACACTTATTGCCGCCCCCTTTATTGCGTTGAACTTTTTAATTAATATATCTTTTGCAGTTCTTGGAAAAGCCGTTCCCAAAATGAATGTGTTTATGACCAGTTTTTCGGTGCGAATTTTATCTGGTCTAGTATTACTAGTTTCTTCAATCCTTTTGATCACTTCATATATTGTAGATAATAGTAAACGGTCGGTTGAGGTTATGTTGAAAATAATTCAGCCAGGATAAATAATGTCAGATGTAGATAAAAGCTCTAAGACGGAACCACCTACTGCTAAGAAGTTATCAGAATCTAGATCGAAAGGACAGTTTGCGAAAGCACCTGAAATTGGGATGACTTTGACCATGCTAGCGGGACTGGTTGTCATTTTGTTTTATGGACCGAGTAAGGCACTGGATGTTATGGCTTTTACAAAATCAATAATGCAGAACCTTCATACAATAAAAGCTACGCAGGAGGGAATGGCGACTACATTGCAAGGTGCATTTATATTCCTTGGGGTTATTGTTTTTCCTATGTTAGCTTTGACCTTTATTGCGGCATTTGTGGCGGAGGGTTTACAGACGGGTTTTCGCCTCACTCCCAAAGCGATCGAGCCTAAATTAAGTAAGTTTAATCCAATTAGCGGCGTCAAAAGAATCTTTGGCTTAAAGGGGTTGAAGGCTTTTATGATTGATTTTATGAAGTTTTCTATAATTGGGACGGTTGTTTGGCTAACTTTAATTATTTTTTTTGATGATCCTATTTTCTATGCTCCTATCCCCATTAAGCATCTACCCATTTTTATTTATGATTTATTTGTGACAATGTTCGCAATTTTAGTCCTTCTTTTACTGATTATCGCGATCATCAATTACATGATTAAGAAGAAAGAAAATGATGAAGAGATGAAGATGACTAAGGATGAGGTGAAAGAGGAGACTAAAAGTAAGGAAGTCGCACCCGAAGTAAAATCGGCCCAGCGCAAGAAGGCAATGGAGATGCTTTCTGGTCAAAACTTGATGGATGTTGGTACCGCTGATGTAGTAGTGACCAATCCCACCCACTACGCAATTGCCCTTCGTTATGAAAAGGGCATGGATCTTGCTCCTGTTGTTATCGCGAAAGGAGAAAACATATTGGCTAGAAGAATAAAATTAATTGCTGCAGAGAATGATGTGCCCACCATTGAGAATAAACCAGTGGCCCGTGCACTCTTTTTGCTTGGGCGCATTGGCGAACCTATCCCTCTCGATTTTTACCAAGTTGTTGCAGAGATCTTAGCTCAAGTCTACAAGTCTCATGCTTACTATTATCACCGATTGAAGGCTAGGCGGCTGCTCGCAAAACCAATTGCATAATTTCTAATGAACGATTTGTATCAAAAATTTAAATCAAACTTGGGTCGTCTTAGCGGTAATTCAGACTTGGGATTTGTTTTTGGTTTATTTGGTGCTGTCTTGCTTTTGGTCGTCCCTGTTCACAAGGATATTCTCAGTATTCTCCTTGTCGTTAGTATCGCAATTTCTTTGCTAATATTGCTTACTGTCATATATGTAAAAGATCCGCCTGAGTTTTCTGTTTTTCCGACACTGTTACTTTCGGTAACTCTTTACAGACTGGGTCTGAATGTTGCATCCACTCGGTTGATTTTACTGGACGGAGATGCAGGTTCCGTGATCGAGTCTTTTGGCACATTTGTGGTGGGTGGTAATTATGTGGTCGGTACGGTGATATTTCTAATTTTAGTTATCATTAATTTCGTTGTAATTACCAAAGGTGCGGGTCGAATTGCTGAAGTAACTGCAAGATTTACTTTAGATGCTATGCCGGGTAAGCAGATGTCAATTGATGCGGAAATGAACTCTGGAGTTATCACAGAAGCGGAAGCTTTGTCGAAGAGAGAAAAAATTCAAAAAGATGCCGATTTTTATGGGTCAATGGATGGTGCGAGTAAATTTGTTCGGGGAGATGCAGTCGCAGGTATATTTATTACTGTAGTTAACATTATTGGTGGAATTCTAATTGGTTATTTTCAGAAAGAAATGACAATTGTGGGCTCTCTTGAGAAATACACTATTCTTTCAATTGGTGATGGTTTGGTAAGTCAAGTACCGGCAATTATTATCTCTATCGCCGCAGGTATTCTTGTTACCCGTTCATCGGAAGAAGCGAATCTTGGAGAATTTGTGGGAAAGCAGTTAACTGTATACCCCCGTGCCATTGGAATTGCAGGTTGCATGCTTCTGTTGTTCGCATTTTTTCTTTCCGACACATTTTGGCCATTTTTCATCCTTTCTATGGTCTGTTTTGGTGCCGCTTATCATTACTCCAAAGTTGCCTCATCCGAGGATTCTGAATTCGATGAAATTGGACAAGCATCAGGTCCCTCGCAAGCACCTCAAGGTGGTGTACCGCAACAATCTTCTGCTCTTAACTCTGAGGAGGGACAGGAGAATCAATTATCTCCCATGGAGAATGCAATTGAACAGGAGGTATTCGGTTTAGAAATGGGATATGGTTTACTTGTTTTGGCAGATAAAAAGAAGGGTGGGGATTTACTGGATAGAATTACCGGAGCAAGAACAAACTTTGCCCGTGAGATGGGAATGTTGCTGCCTACAATTGGGGTGAGGGATAATATCGAATTAGAGCCAAATGAGTATCGATTTTTACTACGTGGTAAAGAAATTATTCGATCCACCATATTGCCTGATCGTGTTTTGGCGATGAGTATGGGAGGAGGAGATGCAGGGAAATTAAATGGTATTCCAACCATTGAACCTGTTTTTGGTATTCAGGCGATGTGGATTCCAGACGAGGAAAGGCGGAATGCGGAAATCGAGGGTTGCACCGTAGTGGATCCTTCATCGGTTCTCGTTACGCATTTAGCTGATGTTCTCAAGCGGATTGCTTATTTAATATTGGAAAGAGAAGGAACGCAAAGGCTCCTTGATCTGATCAAGGACAAAAATCCTACTCTAGTAAGCGAACTCCTTCCAGATCTGGTAAATGTTGGGATTATCCAAAGAACATTACAGAATTTGCTGAGAGAGAGAATTCCAATTAAAAACTTAACGATCGTACTTGAAACAATTGCCGACATGGCAGCTATCACCAAAAACCCTGACGATCTTTCCGAGCAGGCGAGAAAAAGATTAGGTATGTATTTTGTTAAGGAGTATGAGGTGGAAACCGATAAATTATTGGCCATGACCTTTGAACCCCGACTCGAACAAACTCTTATTAGTCGAGTGAAACGTAGTCAGTTTGATATCGGATTGGTAATGGACCCCAATCTAACGGAGGGGATTATTCGCGAAATCGAGCCTAAAATTAAAGAAATGACAGAGCGTGGACTTTCTCCCATTATTGTTACCACGACTGAATTACGGCTTGCCTTCCGCAGGTTTATGGAACCGTCTTATCCTCAGTTGGTTGTACTCGCTTACCAAGAGTTACCCACCGAAACACAAATCGAGCCTTTCGGAGCAATTGCACTGGAGGCACAATCTTTACCCCCTGACATAATTTCAGCAATGGAAGATTCTAATACACCCGGAGATCCTCAGGATATTCCTGTTGCCGCATAAAAATGGAAACCTTAACCGATAATCATTCTGGGGCAAAAGCAGGTAAGCGATTTCGATTAACCGTTAAGTCTGCTGAAGAGGCGGTTCGTGTGATCAGAGAAAAACTGGGAGATAAAGCGAGAGTTTTATCAGTTCGGCAAATTGGCGGAGAAGGTTTGAAAAAATTTATTTCTTCTCCCAAACTCGAGGTTATTGCTGAAATTCCTCCCGAAGATCAATTAGTTGAAGCCGAAAACTTGGATAACTCGAAAGATCAGGTAGCAAGCACTACTAACAATACAAACTCCGTTGTTTCATCTGAAACAACCTCAGTTGAAACCACCATCCAGGAACCTAGTAAACCAAACGAGAAAGAAGAAAATGTAGTCACTGAGGCTATTGAGGGGGATTCATTTAAAATTTTAGCAAAGACCGGTTTTGATTCTCAATTATTGAATGATATCAGTTCGTGGTCTAATTGGTCTAAGATCAAAGATCTTTCTCTTGCCGAGTCCCTCAAGGAAATTACCATCGGACTTTCTGACCGCTTTCGCTCCCTAAATATTGCTCCTACTGGTGATCGAATCGCACTCATTGGCGCTCCAGGAGTTGGGAAAACGACCACTTTATGTAAATTTCTCGCTCATGAAGTTTTCATGAATAAAAAAACACCTAATGTTTTAAAGGTGGAAAATGGCGTGCCAAATCCTGATGACGCCCTTAAGATTTTCTGTGAAGTTGTTGGGGTAACGCTTTACAGAGAGTCAAACAAAACTCCAGATAGTTCATCTGATTCTCCGCTCTATCTCGATTTCCCCGGATTGTCACTTGGTCAAGCAGATGAGTGGAGTAGGGCACAGGAGGCGTTGGATGATCTTAATGTCCAAACCCGAGTATTGGTTCTTAATGCAGCATATGATAAGCAGGTTTTGAGTAAGTCAATTAATCTTGCTAATAATATTGGTGCTACTCATCTTGCCTTCACTCATTTTGACGAACTTTCCAATTCTACCAAGTTATGGCCCTTACTTTTACGTAACAACCTTTCCCCGTTATGCATCTGTAATGGTCAAAATGTAACTGGTGATTTTAGTACCAATGTTCTCAACCAAATGATTTCCCGAACCTTTCCCGAAGAACTTTATGCAAGAGGTTTTTCATCTTATCGAAATATTTAGTTATGAATAATGATGCGAAGTTTTTCTTTTGTTTAAGTGGGTTTGTCGGATTCATTATTTTCTTTATTTTTGGAATTCTGATTACCAATGATCCCTTGGTTGCTTTGGTACAAAGCTCTTTTGGTTGTTTGTTTTTTGCTGTTTGTGGAAGGATTTTATTAAGCTTTATTTTAAATGGAAATATTGTAGATTCGAATAGTAATTCACTTCATCCGAGAGATTTATCATCACCCACTGAAAATGACCCCACTAATTTGGCAACCGCTGCAATGAACGAGGCTTCAACAACTGCCAACCGTATGGTTGATGCTCAAGTCTAGTGGATATTTATTGAAAGATGAGTGCGCAAAATATTAAAAAGGCAAATGTAGACCGCGAATTCTCTGCCTCTTCTTCCGTGCGAATGAAAGAAGCAGCGGAAAAATACAGAGTCGCGATGTCTGATGAAAAATCGAGAGATCAGTTAATCGAAGATTATTTACCATTAGTTAAATCTACTGTTTCCCGCATGCGGTTTCATTTCCCTGATCATTATGAAATTGAGGATATGTATGGCATTGCGGTTAAGGCTTTAATTGTATCAGTAAACCAATTTAATCCTTCAAAAGGAAAATCTTTTGGAAATTACGCGGCACTCAGGATTAAAGGTTCTCTTCTCGATGAACTCCGTAAAATTGATTGTTTGCCACGTGCAAACCGTGCAAAAGCCAGATCTTTGCAGTCGACAATTTCTGAAATGGAGTCCCGCTTGAAGCGTCCTGTTAGTGTCGAGGAGGTGAAGACCGAGTTGAAACTATCACAATCGGAATACGAGACTTTATTAAAGGAAACACAGCCTATCACCTTTATTCCTATTGACGGTCCGGTGCATTCAAGTTCACCAGATGGTGATTCTACCCCTCTTTCGGAGACCATCTCGGATCCTACCGAGCAAGATGCTTTGGATAAAACTGAGTATCGAGAAAAAGTTCTCTTGTTAAGGGACAAAATTAAGGATTTACCGGACCCTCAGAAAAAGATTCTCATGTTATATTATTATGAGGAATTAAAACTTTCTGAGATTGCTCATATTTTTGGGTTGTCAGAAGGGCGTATTAGTCAAATTCTATCTCACTCAGTGTTAGCACTTCGAGCGCACTTCCAATCTCTACTTTAAATTATCTACTTACTATGTTACTCGCCCTAGGAATGGTTATCGTTTTCGTCTCCTGCATTGGAGGATTTGTTGTTTCTGGAGGAAATCCGATTTCACTTGTTCATGCTGGTGAGATTATGATTATTTGTGGAATTGGCCTTGGGATACTTGTGGTGTCTAGTCCCACAAGTGTTTTGATTGGTCTCAAGATTGACATTATAAAGGCTTTTAAAGGGGGAATTGCGAGTAAAGAAAAGTTTATTGATTTATTAGTTTTGTTGTACGAACTATTTATGCTGGGTCGAAGAAAAGGGACACCTGCATTAGACGAACATGTCAGTGATCCACAAAATAGCTCTATTTTTACAAAATATCCGTCTTTTTTGAATGATGCAGGTTTAGTCGAGTTTTTGTGTAATTCTCTTCGTCCAATAGTCGATGGCAGGTGTAAACCAGCTGAGATTGGTGGTATCCTCAAGGCTGAATTAAATAGTAGGGAAGCGGAGGCGGGAAGATCGATTAAAGCAATTGAAATGATCTCTGATGCACTGCCTGGAGTTGGGATTGTGGCAGCCGTACTGGGTATTATTAATACAATGTCTAACTTGGAAGATCCATCTTCTGTTGGTGCAAAGGTGGCGGCGGCATTGAGCGGAACTTTCCTTGGTATTTTCCTTGCATACGGAATTGGCATACCTCTTGGTCGCCTCGTTTCCTTAAACCAAACACAAGAATTTCTTTACTACCATATTGTTGAAAGATCAGTTTCTGGTTTTGCAACTGGATTGTCGCCAATCATGGCAGTTGAAATAGGTCGTCGTTCTTTAGATAACCTAATACAACCGTCTGCGGATGAATTAGAGGAAAAATGTAAGGATGCCGCGAAGGGTGGTTGATTTTATTTTTTCAAAGTAAAATGTTTACTTTCAGACATCATCGGAAACCTCGCTTAATGGGAAGTCATGGAGGAGCCTGGAAGGTAGCCTACGCCGATTTTGTTACCGGTATGATGTCATTATTTCTCGTTCTTTGGATTTTATCTCAAGACGAGGAGGTCATAATTGCAACGACTCGATTTTTTCGTGACCCTTACAAAGCAGGTGTCCCAAAATCTACTCCCGTGGAACAAAAGGATGCTCGTCCGGGAAGTATGGTTGATCAAATTGTGGGAAGATCTGATACCACAATGAGGAATACTGATGATACTACATCCATAGATATTGATGTTCTGCATCGAATTGCCCAGGACTGGTTCGAAAGGCTGAAACTTCATGAAATTGATGATTCCACTATGCAGATTGAAGCAACATCAGAAGGACTGAAGGTTACTTTATTTCATGGCGATGAAAAACCACTATTCGCACCTTCCTCCTCTGAGCTTACCAATCACGGTCGAAAAGTAATGCAACGCATGTCATGGTTGCTCGCACAGCATGTTTTAGTGTACCGGGTTGATTCTCACACTAATCACTTAACCGATGGTAAAAGAAATGCACCAACCTCAAATGCATGGACAATGTCACTGGAACAAGGTGCAGAAGTCACAGATGCACTGGTTCATTATTCGGCCGGAGAGTTGGATGGAAAGTTGGAGAGAATAACAGGGCATGGTTCAACTAAACCAAATGACATCCGTTACCCTAATCAACCCGAAAAAAATCGACGAGTTGAGTTAAGTCTTGTCTTGGATATGAGCAAGAAAGATCTTGCTCAGTATCAATAGGTTTGAATATCGGTATGCAAATTGCTAAGGAATAATTATGCATAGTTATTTATCTGGGCGAGGTTCCAATATCGATAATATTGACTCTGAAAAAGCAGGAGACTCATTCAGTTCATATTTGGCTGACCCTAGTAAACAGCACTCTTCAGTTCCACTGCCTGAGGAGACTCATAGTGAGGCAGATGCTCAAACTGATGTAATTCACACAGATGAAACTGGAATAAAAATTGAAGTGGTCTCTGTTGACGGAACTCCCTCGAATTTATTAGTACATATTCCGGATGGTCGAGTGATTGACATTAAGTGTGAATACTGACTTTTTCTTCCCCAAACACTGAGTTTCATAAAGACATGCTATTTGGCATGTTTTTTGCTTTCATGAGGGTGTGAATTTATCTCTCTACGAAAACGCTTCTGCTTTAAGAGGACTTGAGCAGTACCAAAATGTGATTGCTAACAATATTGCCGCTAGCCATGTGGCAGGTTTTAAGAAAGTTGCGGTAAGTTTTGAGGCAGTGGAAGGTGGCGAAATTGCAAGAAGCACCCACGATCGCCTTCGAAATGAGATGCCCGGTTCTTTTCCGGTAATGAAAAATCAAGTTGATTATAATGAGGGAGAGATGAAGGAAACAAGTAACCCCATGGACTTAGCACTAAGGGGAGACGGTTTTTTTGCATTGCTGAACCAAAACGGTGATTCTGTCTACACACGTGACGGCCAATTTTATGTTGATTCTCAAGGCGTTATGGTAAACAGCATGGGGCATCAATTTTCAGATGATGGCGGTGCTACCATTCAAACTATTCCGGGTGGTGGTGATTTAACTATCGATAAAGAAGGACAAATTTTTCAGGGTAATCAAAATGTCGGTAAAGTCGGTGTATTTACATTTGAAGATCCCTTGATGGATTTACAAAAAGTGGGCGGTGGATTTGTTGCGAAAGACCCCGAGTTAGAACCGGAGGTGTCGGATCCAACCCAATTCACTATTATGCAGGGCTACCTAGAGTCCAGCAATGTATCTGCGATTGAAGAGATGATTGGGCTAATTGAAGTATCTCGTGCTCATGAAGCAAACCAAAAAATGATACAAACTTTTGATCAAAACTTAGGAAAAGCAATAGGAACTTTAGGGCAGACTCAATAATTGAAACTAATTATATAAATTATGAACTTATCTTTATACTCAGGTGCAACAGGAATGCAGGCACAGCAAATGAACTTAAATGTTATTTCTAATAACATAGCGAATGTGAACACAACAGGATATAAGAAAAACAAGATTGAGTTCCAAGATCTTCTTTATCAAAACCCAAGACAATCTGGTGGACAGACTGGTGCAGGTAATGTTGTGCCTACCGGTGTTGAGATGGGAAATGGTACGAAGGTCGTTTCGACGGCTAAAATTTTCACACAAGGACAACTTACTCAAAGCGGTGAAAAAATGGATATTGCGATTGATGGAACCGGTTTCTTTCAAGTTGAGAAGCCTGATGGCACAGAAGCCTACACTCGTGACGGTGCCTTTAAGGTCGGTCCTGATGGCCAAATTACAACTGCTGATGCTTTGCCTTTAGCTGCCGGATTACAGATTGACCCGGAAGTAACTAATGTTTTCGTTTCACCAACAGGTGAAGTTTCTGTAGAAACGGCAGATGGCACACAAATTATTGGACAACTTGAATTAGTTCGCTTCCCTAACTCGGCCGGACTCAAGGCTACCGGCGGGAATCTTTTTATTGAAACTGAAGCAAGTGGAGCTCCTGAGATTGGTGCTCCCGGTGAAAATGGTTTTGGAGTCTTGCAACAAGGATACCTAGAAATGTCTAATGTTAATGTGGTCGAAGAGATGGTAAATATGATCATTGCTCAACGAGCCTATGAAATCAATTCCAAGTCTATCCAAACTTCTGATGATATGCTCTCCCGTGTTAATCAGTTGAAAAGATAATTAATGAGGTTTTCATTTTTATTTCTTTTCCTGCCCATCAGCATTATTCTTGCTGATGTGAGTCGTTTTATTGATTCTCTTGAATTACCCGGGGCAGGAGGCCAAATAAATGTGTTTACCAAATCGTCTGCTCTTATTTCTTCCAGACCTGTTTCTCTAAGATCTTACAGTGATGATACAGTAGCTTTACCTTCTACCATTACTTTATCCCGTGAAACTTTGGAACAGAGGCTTGGGGAGAGTATTGCGCATCGTTATCAAGCATCCGGAAAAGTGGTTGCTTTTCTAACTAGGGAGTGGAGTTCCATAAAAGTCAGTTCTAATTACTTGATCAAAATTTCTGATTGTTCGCCAGACCAGATTTGCTCCAGTACATTTACTCGTTTTAGTGTTTGGGATAGTGGTAACCTTGTTGGGGAATTTGCTGAACCTCTAAGAATCGGCCACTTTGTTGATGTTTTCTTTTCTAAGACACCCTTGCAACGTGGAACTCGTCTCAACTCTATTCAATTTGATAAAAAACCGGTTGATATTTTGAAAAAGTATGCAGGTACTGTTCCAGCCAATATTAACCTAAAGGGTTATCAACTTGCATCGAATGTAAAATCCAATACTCCCATCAAATGGAATTTCTTATCTAAAGTTACCTTGGTCAAGAAAGGGCAAATAGTTGATGTGTTTGCCTCCGGGAATGGAATTTATGTTACAATGAAAGGAATGGCACTCGAAGATGGAGTGTCTGGTGGGAATGTTACCGTCAAAAATCTTTCATCTAAGAAGGAGTTCCAAGCAAAAGTTCTCAACGAAAATAGCGTCAAGGTACATTTATAATTTATGAAGTTTTTTATTACATTTCTCCTTTTACTTTTTGTAAATTTCTCGTTTGGCGTTTCTCTATGGATGAAGAGCTCTAACAATCAAAGAGGCCTTTACGGGGACAAGCGTTCGTTTTCGGTAGGTGATTTGATTACAATTGATGTGGGAGAAAGTTCATCCCTTGCTGCCTCGCAAAATTCGGTTCGAAATCGCCAATCACAGGTTGAAAATGCGGTGAAACAGTTTCTTTTTGCTAACAGTAAAATGGGAACCCATAATGGCGGCCTCCCTGGAACTGAAATCGAATCAAAAAGCAGCAACAAAGGCGGTGGCTCAATTGCTAATACTCAGAATTTAAAGGGTCGAGTCAGTGTGGTAATAATAGATGTATTACCAAACGGAGTTCTTGTTTTAGAGGGTGCTCGGATGGTTACATTTTCCGGAGAAAGTTACTATGCAGTCTTGAAGGGGATGGTGAGGCAGGAGGATATTGGGGCAGGATTTAGGGAGGGTCTAAGATATCGTAATATCGTCTCCTCTCAGTATATTGCAGATGCGCAAATCGAATTTGTATCTAAGGGAAGTTTAAATGATGCCCAGAAAGAGAGCTGGTACCAAAAAATCGCTTCAGTGGTCAATCCATTCTAGTAAAATGAGACTTACATTATCCAAAAAAATCTTATTCGGATGCCTTGTTTTATTGGCATCTTTATCAGTTTATGGTGCTCGCATTAAAGATCTAACCGATGTTCGGGGAAGCCGAAGTAATCAATTATATGGTTATGGTATAGTTACCGGACTTTCGGGACAGGGAGATTCCCGTATTGAGTACACTGAGCTAGGGATTTTAAATGCCTTGGAAACTTTGGGTATTCGTGCAGATAAAGCCGACAAGTCTCGAAATATAGCTGCGGTTATGGTTACAGCAGATATTGGCCCTTTTGCAAAGGAAGGATCTCGTATGGATGTTACAGTATCATCGATCGGTAATGCAGATTCTCTACAAGGTGGTATTTTGTTACAAACTCCATTATACGGTGCAGACGGTAACGTTTATACTGTAGCACAGGGCGCCGTATCTATTGGCGGCCTTTCCGCAGGTGGCGGGGGAGGGGCGAATGTTCAAGTTAATCATCCAACAGTTGGGATAGTGAGCAACGGAGGATTAGTGGAGAGAGAAATTGAAAGTAAAATATTAAATTCTGGTAACGAAATCGAACTCATTTTACGGTCACCCGATTCTTTAACGGCAGTTAAAATTGCCGATGCGGTTAACAAATATTATCCTGGAACTTCACTCGCGGTGGATGGTGGAGTAGTGAATGTTCAAGTACCGGTTGATTTTCGTGGGCAGACAACTAATTTCCTCGCTGCAGTGGGTGGAATTGACGTAAAGCCAGATGTTCCTGCACGAGTAATTATTAATGAACGTACCGGGACAATAGTAGCCACCCAAAGCGTACGGATTTCTCCTGTTGCGGTGAGTAGTAGCAATGTAACAATTTTCTTGAATCCCACTACCGGAGTTAGTCAACCTTTACCATTTTCACAAGGGGCAACCACAATTTTGCAGGGTGAAAATGCAGACCTAATTGAAGAAGTTGGCCGTTTCGAACCACTTGACGAACTTGATCCACCGGGCGCTTCGACCGTGAACGAACTCGCTTCGGCATTAAATAAGCTTGGATTAACTACTCGTGAGATGACATCAATTTTACAATCCATTAAGAATGCTGGTGCGTTGCAAGCGGAACTCATAATTAATTAAACATGGAAGCACAAAATATTGGTAAGCAGTATGTAGGTATGGATTCTTCCATGCTTATGGAGATGGCTCACTCCAAAAATACCACACATAATCAAAAGGTGGCAGCAGTGAGTGACCAATTTGAGTCTGTATTGGTAAAACAGTTTTTAAAGGAAGCACTCAAGCCAATGTTTAAAGGTGTTTTTAATGAAGATGGTGGAGCTCACCGCATGTACCGCCACTTTTTTACTGATGCGATTTCAGAAAGTATTGCAAGCGGTGGAGGCTTTGGAGTGTCGACTATTCTCCAGCAACAACTCCAGACTAGCGATGATGTTGCAGAACCATTAGAAAAAGAAATTAAATAATATAGAAATGGTTCAACTTGCACAAAAGCCTCACTCGAATCTAGCCTTTACATGGGAAGATTTACTCACTTTACTTAGAGATGAATTGCAGGAATACGGTGGCTTGGTGGGTCTACTGAGTGCACAACAGCAGAGTATTCTTGATCGTCGTACGGAAAGTTTAATGGAAATCAATCAGTCGGTTCAAACCCAGATGGAGGCAAGTCAGATTCTTCAAAAAAGAAGGCAGGGGTTTGTTGTATCTCTTGCCAATTCCCTAGGTGAACCCAGTGATTCAACTCTAAATCAATTAGTAGAACATTTTCCAGTTGTCACACAACCCATGTTTCAAAGTATTATTGAAGAAATTAATAAACTAATTTCTCAAATTAGGCATAGAATTACCCAGAATCAAAAAATTCTTGCTCGTCTTTCTGAAGTTACTGATCAGTTACTCTCCGTAACTGATCCGAAATCTCATTCTAAAACCTATAACCGTACTGGGGATGTAAGGAGATTATCTTCTACCAATCGCTCCTCTCTGAACGAGTCTGCTTAACAAATAGAATATTGTGGGATTACTTGGAGAAATAAGCAAAAGTTCAGAAGCCCTTCGTTATCATGCAAGAACGGCGGAAGTTGCTGGGCAAAATTTAGCTCATGTTAATGATGAAAATTATGCGCGACAACGGGTCTTGGCCCGTGAAGGAGTCATGCATACTTCATTTGGCGGATTGCTTTCATCCGGATTGGAGACAGGAGGAGTAGATCACGCCAGAAATGAAATACTAGACGCCCGGGTTATCAACGAAAAAGGGGACTCCGAATCACTTGCCGCACAGCAGGAAATTTTACAATTATTACAGGCGGCTTTGGGAGAGAAAATTAACCGGCAAGGTGTAAATGTTGGACTTGATGATTTGCATGATAGCGATTTAGCCCCAGGCAGTTTAACCCGTGCCTTAAATGATTTCTTTAACACATTTCAAGAACTTTCAGCGTCTCCTTATGAACCAACAATCAAACAGGAATTATATCATAAGATTGAAACATTAACAAAGCGTTTTAATGAGGCTGGACAGAGTTTAGAGCAAATTGAAGAGGATGTTTCTGAGATAATCAAAAGGTCGACTGAAAAAATCAATATCTTACTAGGGCAGATACACGAGGCAAACACTCAGGTTCGGCGTTTTGAGCTTCTTGATCAGGGAAAAGCTGTTTCCTACAGAGACCAAAGGCAAAAGTTATTTGAGGAATTGGGTAGTTACATTAATTTTACACAAGAAGATGATGTTTCTGCAACTACTGGTAAAACCTCTGGCTTTGTAAATCTTTTCATCGAAGGAAAAAATGATGAAAAGATAAATATTTTAGATTCTCAAGGGGCAAAGTCCCTCACTAATCAATGGGGGCAAGAGTTCACGATCGCTGGTCCTCAGGATGTTGCCGGTACCGCAGCTGTTGTCCGTGCCAAAATTGATTCCAATGGACAGTTAGGCAGACTAGAGGTTTTAAAGGGTGGATCCAAGTACAACGATTCTGACGGTCCTTTCTTAGTTAGTCTGTTGCCTCCGAAGCCAAACGAACCTCTTGTTGTACAAGAAAAAGCCGATCTAGTTAATCAGGAGCAAAATGCTGCAGCAAACGAACAGGTTGCCGCGGTTCAAATGGCAAATCAAGCAGTTGACGCGGGGAATGAGATTGCAGCTCAGGCGGGGGGCGATATTGCGAGTACTGTACCGGTTGATCCATCTTCTTCTGCCCGAAAGATTGGAGAAGTTTTTTATGAAGGGGAGAGCTATTATCAGGCTTTAGTCGATACACAAAAGGGAGATCTTTTGACAGACGAATCGAGGTTTTTAGCTATTTCAAATCCTCCAAATGGGATTGTAATTGAGACCAAGAGAACTTTTTCTGACATTGATTTCATTCCTAAGGGCAAGCAGATTTATTATGAGGGCAAAGTCTACCAAGCAACTACTGGGGTTGGTCCAGTATCGAATGAAGTAGGTGTGGTCGACCCGGTATCTAATGCTACTCTCAGTTCAAGGAACTATTCTAATGGTGAAGTGTTCCTCTTCGAGAATAATTATTACCAAGCAACCAAAACAGTTCCTAGAGCTACTGAGATATCCTCGTTAGTCACCACTGCGGGTACTGTTGATCAATCCGGCATCGTTACGCTTGGAGCGACGCTGCCCAATAAATCTGAAGAATTAAATATGTCATGGCCCGATGGCAATGACCTAACCGCAGGTTCAGTTATTTCATTTGTGGACCCGAATGCACCTTCTGGTACGGGTGGAGATTTTTACATGGCAGTTTCAAATGTATCAGCCGCAACAACTGAACTACCACATTCCTCCGCTAACTTTATCAAAATTAGTTCGTTTGTTGATGATACTGTAT